>JAZULD010000081.1:0-7994 GCA_045643625.1 Acetatifactor sp.
CTCTATGAGGACAGTGATGTGATCGTGGTCAATAAGCCTAAGGGCATGGTGGGGCATCCTGCAGCCGGTCATTATTCCGATACGCTGGTCAATGCGCTGTTGTATCACTGCGGTGACGAACTCTCCGGAATCAACGGCGTACTTCGTCCCGGCATCGTGCACAGGATAGACCGCGATACCACAGGCTCCGTGATCGCCTGTAAGAATGATAAAGCCCACAACTGTATCGCTGCTCAGTTAAAAGAGCACTCCGTCACCAGAAGATATCACGCGATCTGCTACGGTGTGATCGGACAGGATGAGGGTACGGTGGATAAGCCCATCGGACGTCACCCCAATGACCGCAAGAAGATGGCAGTCAATGTGCGAAACAGCAAGGAAGCTGTGACACATTTTAAGGTGCTGGAGCGTTTTGATAAATACACCTACATCGAGTGCGAGCTTGAGACCGGACGAACTCATCAGATCAGAGTTCACATGGCAAGCATCGGACATCCGATCCTTGGCGACGAGGTATATACAAGTGCTAAATGTCCTTTTAAGCTGACAGGCCAGACGCTGCATGCCAAGATCCTCGGCTTTGTACATCCCACAAGCGGCGAGTATGTTGAGACAGACGCGCCTCTTCCCGAGTATTTTGTGGACCTGTTAAGAAAGCTCAGAAAGTAGCTATAATACTGATATTTGAACGCCTTACACTTCTTTTGGTTGTGTGAGGCGTCTTTTTATTGTATAATTAAGGTACATTAAATCATTTACTGTACAATAACAGGTCCGCTTTGGACCGGAGCAAGGAGGTAGCGTATGAATACTGTTATTACGATCGGACGTCAGTTTGGTTCCGCAGGTCGTGAGATCGGCGAGAAGGTTGCCGAATATTTCGGCATTAAGTGCCTGGACAAGGAACTGCTCACCCGTGCCGCAAAAGAGAGCGGCTTCTGTGAGGAGATGATCGAGAACCACGACGAGAGACCCACCAGCTCATTTTTATACAACCTTGTAATGGATACCTATTCCTTCGGCTACAATGCATCCTCTTTTGTGGATATGCCCATCAGCCATAAGGTATTCCTGGCACAGTTTGATGCCATCAAGAAGATCGCAGAGGAAGGCCCCTGCGTTATCGTAGGACGCTGCGCCGACTACGCGCTTGCAGATTACAAGAACTGCGTGCATCTCTTTATCTATGCGGATGAAGATGTGAAGATCAAGCGCATCATGGACAGATTCGATGATATCAAGACCGAGAAGGCTGCCCGCGATATGATCATCAAGAAGGACAAGCAGCGTCAGAGCTATTACAATTATTATTCCTCCAAGAAGTGGGGAAGAGCGGACACTTACGACCTCTGCATCAACTCCGGCGTGCTTGGCGTTGACGGTACCGTGAAGCTGATCATCCAGTACATTGAGGACTTCGAAAAAAAGAACGAAAATTAACTGTGCCTACTTGACATAGTGATATTGCCATGTTATTATTTCATGGTATGCCGCATAACTAGGTATAAGTGTGCCCAAACGGCACCACCAAAGTTAGCGAGTAAATGAACTTCAATGTTCATGGATAGGAGGAAACCAATATGTACGCAATTATTGCAACAGGTGGTAAGCAGTACAAGGTAGCTGAAGGCGATATCGTTAGAGTTGAGAAGCTTGACGTTGAGGCCGGCGCAACCGTTACTTTTGACCAGGTTATTGCTGTAAGCAACGATACTCTTAAGGTTGGTGCTGACGTAGCAGGTGCTACCGTAACCGCAACCGTTATGGAGCAGGGCAGAGGCAAGAAGGTTATTGTATACAAGTACAAGAGAAAATCCGGATACCACAAGAAGAACGGTCATAGACAAGCATACACTCAGGTAAAGATCGAAAAGATTAATGCGTAATCGTTATGACTACTATTGTTATTCGTAAAGACTCTCAGAACAATTATCGCGGTTTCTACTGTATGGGACATGCGGGATATGCGAAGAAGCGCTTATTTGCGAAGTCGGAAGATATCCTCTGTGCGGCGATCTCGGTGACAGTGCTGAATACAGTAAATTCACTGACAGAGCTTGCAGGCGAGAAGCTTAAGATCGTTGAGAACGAGAGCACAGGTTTTCTGAAATGCGATATTTTGGAAGATCTGCAGGAAAGATCCGTATTCTTACTGGATTCGATGGTGTTTGGCCTTCAGAATCTGCAGAAGGAGTACGGCGACCAATTTTTACAAGTAAATTTCGAGGAGGTGTAACCCATGTTAAGAATGAACCTTCAATTTTTTGCTCATAAAAAGGGAGTAGGTTCTACCAAGAACGGTAGAGATTCCGAGTCCAAGAGACTTGGTGCCAAGAGAGCTGACGGTCAGTTCGTAAAGGCTGGCAACATCCTTTACAGACAGCGCGGAACTAAGATTCATCCCGGTATCAATGTAGGTATCGGCGGCGATGATACTCTGTTCGCACTGGTTGACGGCGTCCTTCGTTTCGAGAGAAAGGGAAGAGACAAAAAGCAGGCTTCCGTATATCCCGTAGAGGAGTAATACAAGATTGGCAGGGCTTCAAACAAATCTGTTTGAACCCCTTTTTACCAGAAAGATTTTCTCGGAAAGGAGAATGAACATGTTTGCAGACAGAGCAAGAATATATGCACGAAGCGGCAAAGGCGGAGATGGCCATGTCTCCTTCCGCAGAGAAAAATATGTACCTAACGGCGGTCCCGACGGCGGTGACGGCGGACACGGCGGAGATGTGATCTTCGAGGTCGATGAGGGAATGAACACTCTGATCAACTTTAAGCACGTGACCAAGTATAAGGCCCAGGACGGCGAGACCGGCGGCAAGAAGAACTGCAGAGGCAAGGATGGCGAGGATATCGTCATCAAGGTTCCCGAGGGAACGGTTATTAAGGAGGCTGAGACCGGCAAGGTCGTAGTCGATATGTCCGGCGAGAACAGACGAGTTGTTCTGTTGAAGGGCGGACGAGGCGGCAACGGCAACCAGCATTACGCAACCTCCACCATGCAGGCTCCCAGATATGCACAGCCCGGCAAGCCTGCCCAGGAGCTTAATATGATTCTGGAGCTTAAGATGATCGCAGATGTGGGACTTGTTGGTTATCCCAACGTAGGTAAGTCCACACTGCTTTCCAGAACCACCAACGCAAGACCCAAGATCGCCAACTATCATTTCACCACCTTGAGTCCAAACTTAGGTGTGGTAGATCTGGACGGCGAAAAAGGCTTTGTAATGGCTGATATTCCCGGTCTGATCGAGGGCGCATCCGAAGGTGTAGGTCTTGGACATCAGTTTTTAAGACACATCGAGCGTACCAAGGTCATGATCCATGTGGTCGATGCCGCAGGTACCGAGGGCAGAGATCCCATCGAGGATATCTACACCATCAACAAGGAGCTTGAGGCCTACAATGCAGATATTGCACACAGACCTCAGGTCATTGCAGCCAACAAGGTCGATGCTATTTTTGATGAGGAGAGCGATCCCATTCAGGCACTTCGAGACGAGTTTGAGCCTCAGGGCGTGAAGGTCTTTCCCATCTCAGCTGTTACAGGTGAGGGCGTAAAAGAGCTTCTCTACTACGTACACGGCCTGCTTTCCACCATCGGCAGAGAGACAACTGTCTTTGAGCAGGAGTACTTCCCCGAACTGGAAGTTGCTTATTCCGATGAGCCCTACACCGTTGAGTACGATGAAAAGGCTGACGAATACGTTGTGGAAGGTCCCCGCATCGAGAAGATGCTTGGCTACACTAATTTGGAAAGTGAAAAAGGATTCACCTTCTTCCAGAACTTCCTCAAGGAGTCCGGTATTCTGCAGGATCTTGAGGATGCGGGAATCGAGGAGGGTGACACCGTCAGAATGTACGGTTTATCCTTTAGTTATTATAAATAATAGTTCTGACAATAAGAATCGAGGATATTATGACCAGCAAACAGAGAGCATATTTAATGAGCCTTGCCAGCAAGCTGGACCCTGTTTTTCATGTGGGTAAGGGCAGCCTTACTCCCGAACTGACCGAGGCGATCGGTGAGTGCTTCAACAACAACGAACTCATCAAGATCGGTGTTCTGAAGAACTGTATGGACGATCCCCGCGCCATCGGTGAGGTGGTTGCTGAGAGAACCCATTCCCAGCTCGTACAGGTTATTGGCAAGAAGATCGTTCTCTACAAGCCCGACAAGGATAAGCCCAAGATCGAGCTTCCTTAAAGTTTGAGCTTGTGAGAGCATAAAGAGGAGTAGAGATGGCAAAAATTGGAATCATGGGCGGCAGCTTCAATCCCATCCATGTGGGTCATATTCTGCTCGCGCAGTACGCGCTTGAGCAAAATGGCCTGGATGAAGTGTGGTTTATCCCCACAGGATGCTCCTATATGAAGCCCCTGGGCGATATTCTGCCCGGAGAGATGCGCCTTACAATGACAGAACGTGCCGTTTCCGAGATCGAAGGATACGAAGGTAAGTTCCGCTGCCTTGACATCGAAGTCAAGCGTGCAGGCAATTCCTACACTTTTGAGACGCTGAAGGAGTTAAAAGCGCTTTACCCCATGCATGATTTTTACTTTATCATGGGTGCAGACTGTCTGCTTATGATCGAAAAGTGGCGTGAGCCCGAGAGTATTTTCAGGGACTGCACTCTGATCGCAGTGACCAGAAGCGGTTTTACCGATGAGGAGACAGAGAAGAAGGCAGAAGAGCTTCGAGAGAAGTTTGGAGCGAAGATCGTTCTATTCCCGTTTTTGCAGCTTGAGATCTCATCCACTGCCTTAAGAGCGCGCATCAGAGAGGGAAAGAGTGTGAAATTCCTCGTTCCCGATTCTGTGATCGATTACATCGATAAGCATCAGCTCTACAGAGAATAAGAATTTTTGAATTTGAGGTATTGGTTTTGGCGGCACCCGATTTAAAAAAGATTACTAAAATACTGGAAAAAAGCCTGGAGCCCAAGCGTTTTGAGCATACCAAGGGCGTTGAGTACACCGCAGCGGCACTTGCTATGGCGCACGGAGCCGATGTGAAGAACGCACAGCTTGCAGGACTTCTTCATGACAATGCAAAGTGTTATTCCGACGATAAGCTTCGGAATCTCTGTGATAAGTACAATCTCGGTATGAATGATGCCGAGAGCAAGAATCCGGCGCTTCTGCATGCCAAGGTCGGCAGTTTCATGGCCATGGAGACCTTTGGTGTTAAGGATTCCGACATTGTCCGCGCAGTTCTGAATCATACTACCGGCAGACCTGACATGAGTCTGCTTGAGAAGATAGTGTTTATCGCCGATTATATCGAGCCCGGACGCAAAAAGGCAGCAAGACTTCCCGAGATCAGGGAAGCTGCTTTTAAAGATCTTAATGCAGCACTGTTAATGATCCTGGAGGACACTCTGAATTACTTAAGTGACAGTAAGATGGAGATCGACCCCATGACCCAAAAGACCTATGATTTTTATAAGGAGAAAGGAAACAGAAATGGAGAATCAGTCTAAAGAGATGGCCAAGCTTGCCATTGCCGCACTGGATGACAAGAAGGCAGAAGACATCAAAGTCATCGACATCAGCAAAGTCAGTGTGATCGCTGATTATTTCATCATTGCCGGCGGCACCAATGTCAGCCAGATCCAGGCACTCTGCAACAATGTTGAGGAGAAGCTGGGCAGAGCAGGTTACCCTCCCAAGCAGATCGAGGGTTACGAGACCGCAAACTGGGTACTGATGGACTTCGGCGATGTGATCGTACATGTTTTTGATAAGGAGAACAGACTTCTGTTCAATCTGGAGCGTATCTGGAGAGACGGAATCGCTATGGATCTCAAGGATTTTGAATAATTTTGGTCTTGTGAATGCAAAGGGGAGTTGCACTTATGAGAAGTAAACGTGTGATCATGGGTTTCGCGGCCCTGTTGATCCTGTTCTTTCATTTTTATATTCCCGGAACGCAGGGAGCCTTTGAAAGCTTCCTCTGCAAGTCGGCTTATATCGGTGTAGACCTGTTCTTCCTGGTATCCGGCATGTCTCTGGGAAAGAGGAAGGCAGACGGTGTATGGGCGTTTTATGGAAATCGTCTACGTTCCACCTATCTGCCTTTTGTTGTACTTGCTCTTATTGCGGCCGTTTACAAAAAATGGAGCGTTCTGCGCTTCTTTAAGGTGATCGGCGGCGTTGAGTTCTTTAACAGGGGCGGCGGTGCATTCCTGTGGTTCCTCTTCGGAATCCTGATCTTTTATGCGCTTGTGCCCTTTATGGCGAGGTTTAAGGAGAAGTTCCCTGCATGGTCCGGCCTTGCGCTTCTTGCATCCTGGATCGTTCTGGTGACAGTTCTTAAGCTTACGCTCAAGAACCCTGCCACATTTATTCTGTGGAACCGTTTTCCTGTATTTTTGCTTGGTTTTTATTACGACATGCTTGGGGAGCTTATGGGCAAGATTACAGGTGGGGCCGAAAAATGGGGCAGTAAGAGAGGAATGTGGATCAGTCTTGCGATCTATGTGATCGTTCTGATCGCGGGAGGATTCCTGGTTGCGAAGACCGGAACCGTGCCGAAGCTTCAGAAGCCCATTCCTGATTTTTACTATGTATGTGCGATCCCGATGGTGGTTGCGATCGCGGAGATCCTTACGATTCTGACGAATCTGAAGTGTTATCCGCTGTATCCCTTGCACCTGCTGGGCGCGTATACGCTTGAGACCTACGGACTTCAGATGATCTTCGGTTATGATATCGAGAATTATCTTCTGAAAGCGACAGGAAGTTCGGTGTTCTCATTCCTCATTACAATGATCCTGATCATCATTATGGCAGTCGTATTTCATATGCTGCGCGGTGTGGTGGCACGGATCCCGGCATTATTAAAAAAGGAGAGATGATTTATGAAAAAGTTAATTGCTGTTATGCTCACCGTTGTTCTGGCACTCAGCCTTGCAGCCTGCGGCGGCAAGAAGCCTGCAGAGGGCGAACTTGGCGCAGATGCAACCATGGGCGAAAAGATGGTTGCTGAATTCAACAAGCTGATGGCTGACGGAACCGATCTTGCGGATGCAGCCGCAAAAATCGCTGAGATCAGCGAGATCGCTGCAGATGTAGTCGAGATCGAGCCCGGCACCGAGTACTTAAACGGTATCACCGTTACAGTTGACGGATACACCCGCGGTGTTACCTTCCGTCCCATGATCGGTACCATTCCCATGGCCGGCTATCTGTTCGAGGCTGATGACGCTGAGGCACTGCTTAAGACCTTACAGGACAATTGCGATCCCCGCTGGAACATCTGTACCGAGGCTGAGGAGACTGTAGGCGCTGTTTCCGAAAATGTTGTGTTCTTCGCAATGCTTCCCGGTGAGGAGTAAGATTCGGGAAAGAATTGAATACTGTTAATTTGAAAAAATGCAAAAAGAAGGCTCGGACATAATGGCGGGGCGTCATAAAACAGTAAATGATTAAGAATTGAAAATAGATGGGAAGGCGTGGCTTTTAGTCACGCCTTTGCACTTGTTAAAAGCTCATTCAGAGGGATGAATCCCAGTCCATCGTACTGGATGTGGATATGCTGTCTGCGCTTGCCGCCGGTCTTATCCGGCGCATCCACATAGATGGCCTTTACCGGTTCATGAAGGACATACGGGGTAAGCTCCCGGGTGCCGACATACTGGCCTGCTTTCTGAATAAACTTCTCAATGTTTTGAATCTGTGTTTCCTGTACTTCAATTTCTTTCTGCAGACAGGTGACTTCAGCTCCGAGATACGCTTCTCACTTCGTTCCAGTTCCTTACGGTTCGCTGCGATCTGTTTTGCGCTTTCTGCATGGAGCTGCTGCTCCATTACCTGACGGAAATGAGCCTCATGGCGGGGGATTCTTGATTTTTTGAGAATTGTTTGTGATTATTTTAATTTCCAGATTTCTTCATTATACTGGCGAATTGTTCGGTCAGATGAGAAGAAACCGGCTTTTGCGATATTTACCAGCATTTTCTGAGCCCAAGTATTAAGATCGCAATAAT
>JAZULD010000082.1:0-2799 GCA_045643625.1 Acetatifactor sp.
CTCATCGCTCAGGGTATCGGTAACATCGGTTCCGCACTGTTCGGCGGTATCCCCGCAACCGGCGCTATCGCACGTACCGCTGCAAATGTGAAAAACGGTGGTAGAACCCCTGTCGCAGGTATGGTTCATGCAGTGACCCTGCTTCTGATCCTGGTGGTTCTGATGCCTTACGCATCCCTGATCCCCATGCCCGCTATCGCAGCGATTCTGTTCATGGTAGCTTACAATATGTCCGAGTGGCGTCACTTCTTAAGACTTTGCAAGACCGCTCCCAAGAGCGATATCATCGTTCTCGTTGTTACCTTTGTTCTCACCGTAGTATTTGACCTTGTAGTAGCAATCGAGGTTGGCATGATCATGGCTGCAGTTCTCTTCATGAAGAGAATGAGCGATGTAACCGAGATCGAAGGCTGGAAGTATGTGGATGATGAGACCGATCAGGACAGTATCTCCCTTCGAAGCGTTCCCAACAACACCGTTGTTTACGAGATGAACGGTCCCATGTTCTTCGGTGCTGCAGATAAGATCCTTCAGATCCACCTCCACGAGGAGATGAACTGTCTGATCCTTCGAATGAGAAGTGTAAGCGCGATCGATGCGACTGCAATGCACAACTTAGAGCAGCTTCTCGATGAGTGTAAGGAGAAGAAGATCCAGCTGATCCTGTCTCACGTTAACGAGCAGCCTATGAGCGTAATGAAAAAAGCAGGCTTTGACGTGAAGGTCGGAGAAGAGAATTTCTGCCCTCACATTGATGACGCATTAAAGCGCGCTGAAGATTTACAATAACTATATTTTGTGGTATGATATGAGCGGATGTATATGTTTTGTACATCCGCTTCACTTTTTTATGGATCGGGGTACCTGGACGTGGCTGAATTAACACCTATGATGCAGCAATATATGGAGACCAAAAAACAGTATGCGGACTGCATCCTGTTCTACAGGTTAGGTGACTTCTACGAGATGTTTTTTGACGATGCACTGACTGCGTCCAAAGAGCTGGAGATCACTCTGACCGGCAAGTCCTGCGGTCTTGAGGAGAGAGCGCCTATGTGCGGTGTTCCCTATCATGCTGTGGATGCTTATCTGACCAAGCTGGTCAGCAGAGGCTACAAGGTCGCTATCTGTGAGCAGGTGGAGGATCCCAAGCTTGCCAAGGGCCTTGTGAAGCGTGAGGTCATCCGTATCGTTACCCCAGGTACCAATCAGAACGTGGCATCCCTTGAAGCAAGCAGGAACAATTACCTCATGTGCATCGTGCACTCCAATTCCAAGATCGGTATTGCTGTGGCGGATGCTACCACAGGTGATTTTTACCTGACCGAGGCAGACGACCTGAAGAAGCTGATGGATGAGATCGTGAAATATCAGCCTTCGGAGATCATCTGCAACGATTCCTTCTGGGTGAGCGGCGCGGATATCAACGACTTAAGAGACCGCCTGCACATCTGCGTGAACAAGCCCGAGCCTCATGTCTTTGATGAGGACTGCTGCATTAATTTACTGCTGAAGCATTACAAGGTCTCATCCCTTTCCGCCCTGGGTATTGAGCTCTTCCCCATGGGAAGCATTGCCGCAGGTGCGCTTCTGAGTTATCTCTACGATACCCAGAAGACCGCGATGGACCATTTTATTCATATTTCGCCCTATTTTACAGGCAAATACATGCTGCTTGACAGCTCCACCAGACGCAATCTGGAGCTGACCGAGACCCTGCGTGAGAAGCAGAAGAGAGGTTCCCTTCTGTGGGTGCTTGACAAGACCAAGACCGCTATGGGTGCCAGAATGCTCCGAACCTACATCGAGCAGCCTCTGATCGACAAGCAGGCCATTGAGGACCGCCTTGACGCGGTGGCAGCCCTGAAGAAGGACTCCATCTCAAGAGATGAGCTCAGAGAGTATCTGAACCCTGTCTACGACCTTGAGAGACTGCTTGGCAAGGTGGCTTACAAGAGCGTCAATCCCAGGGATATGATCGCACTTCGAAGCTCTCTGTCCATGCTTCCTCACTTAAAGACCGTACTGTCCGGTTTTGAGGAAAAAGAGTTAAAAAATGCCGCCGCGGAGATCGACGGACTGGAAGATATCTGTAATCTGATCGAGGCAGCCATCACCGATGAGCCTCCCATCACCATCCGCGAGGGCGGACTGATCAGGGACGGTTTTGATGAGAATGTTGATATGCTGCGTGTGGCCAAGCGCGACGGTAAGGAGTGGCTGGCCAAGCTTGAGGAGGAAGACCGCGAGCGCACCGGCATCAAGAACCTGAAGATCAAGTACAACAAGGTCTTCGGGTACTATTTTGAGGTCACCAATTCCTATCAGGATCTGGTGCCCGAGGACTATATCCGCAAGCAGACTCTGGCAAACGCCGAGCGTTATACCACACCCCGTCTGAAGGAACTTGAGGATACCATCCTGAATGCGGAGGACAAGCTGCAGACCTATGAGTATGACCTGTTTTGCGGCATCCGCGACTCCATCGCAGGCGAGATCGAGCGAATCCAGCGCACCGCCAAGGCTGTGGCACGTGTGGATGTTTTTGCCTCCCTGGCTTATGTTGCCGAGCGCAACAAGTTCGTGCGCCCCGACATCAATGAGAAGGGCGTTATCGACATCAAAGAGGGTCGTCATCCCGTGGTGGAGCAGATGATCCAGCATGATCTTTTTATTGGCTGCCCAGAGACCCAGCTGATACTTTCCAGGTCTTCCGTTTGGAGTCATGATGGTCCTTGCGAATACTTCGCCGAAACTTTCCGAAAATGCATCCATAAGATCCTCACTGAAGTCGGATCG
>JAZULD010000083.1:0-12206 GCA_045643625.1 Acetatifactor sp.
TGCTCGGCCAGGGGGCTTCTTTTCTCTTCGGGTGCTTTTGTCAAGTGCAAGTCACAGTGACGTTCAAAAGCACAGATTAAATATCAAAATCGTCATCGTCCGCTACGAAGTAATCGTAATCGTCCTTCACAGGCTCGGAGATGTCGCACTCCGCAGCCTTTTTGCGGCGTCTTGCGGGAACGGGAAGGGGATTCTCCAGATACTTGATCTCATGATCGGTATCCTCCTTCTTCTCTTCCATCTCGATCACGGGAAGCATCTCATCAAGGTTCTCGATGGGTCTGCCCGCTCTGCCACTTCTGCGGCGATTCGCAGGTACTTCACAGGGTTCTTCGTTATCCTCGATGGTTACGATGGGCGCCGGAGCATACACTCTCTTAGGTCGTGCATAACCGGAGTCATCACCGGGATATGCTTCGTCAAACAGATCCTCATCCGCCGATTCATCAGCCTCGGGATCGGGATAAACAGGGCAGATCAGATTGCCCAGAGCCACACCTGCAACCACTGCGGCAAAGACAAAGATCGGTACCGAACCGGTCAATTCGTCGGTGGGAATGCAGAAGGCTTCCATCACGATCAGCGCAGCCAGGGAAACGAACCACACGCTTAAATTATCGATGTCTGCGCGGATACGGAAGCTGAAGACTCCGATGACAAACAGTACAACAAGTACGATCAGAACGATCATGCCGTACTGTGAGAAAACATCCACGGGAATACGTCCCTGTCCGGGAAGGAACAGCTGCAGCCAGGCACTCATAACACCGAAGGTGCTGTTGCCGGTAAAGGCCGCATCCAGTCCGATCAGACCCGCAAACACACCCACATAGGCGATCAGACATACGAAATAGATCACGCCCTTGGGATGTACTCTGCGCTCCTCCTCGTAGACTTCCTCTTCGTTTCCCGCAATGCCGAAGACGCTGCAGAGGAATACCAGGAGAACGATTCCGGTAATATCAAGATAAGTTGCAAGAGCAGCCATTGCTCCCGCAAAGAAATAGCCAAAAAGATTGCCTCTCGGATTCTTAAGGCAGCATGCCATTGCAAACAGCGCAACAGCAAACACAAGCAGGTACAGATGTGCCGGCTGAAGTATCAGGGTCTCTCTCACCATGTAATTGGTACAGGTGAAAAATCCAAGAAGTGTCAGCGCAGGGAAGGCTCCGGAGAGCTTCCTTACCGCACCGTAGAGCACCAGACCCGTCAGGGCATGCACTGCGATCTGCGCATAAGCGCAGGCAATGATATTATTGCCGAAAAACAGGCATACCGCATGCAGGAAATACAGGTAAAAATAAACCGCTCCGTGGACCATTACGGGAATACTGCCGTCCGCAGTCACCTTGGCGAACTCAAAATAGCGGCCGCCGCGGATCGCATCGGGTAAAACACGGATCACGCAAAGATAGATTCCGGCGATGGTCAGACCGATCACGAGCAGAGCTTCCAGAATGGCGAACAACACCTTCGCTCTCTCGCCGATCTCGGCAAGTGCCGCGCCCTTCAGCAATGCCGCAAGCGCGTAGCATACGATCACCACACCCACTGCCGCAGGAGCATAGATCTCCGCACGCACGCCTGTCTGCACGCCGATCACGCGCGCCATAAAGAATACAATGACCGCTGTGATCATGGAGTAGATCACCCATATGCAGTTGCTGAACACGTTTTTCTTCCAGTTCATTTCAGAATCCTTCATTAATTGTCCTGAGTCAGTACTTTCTCAATATTGTAACGAGGTCTGTTCTTCACTTCGATGTAGATCTTGCCGATATACTGGCCAACCAGACCGATGGCAAGAAGCTGTACGCCGCCCAGGAACCAGATGGACAGGATCAGGGAGGTCCAGCCGGGAACCACATGTCCGGTAAAGTAAGAGATCAGCGCGTAAACAGCCGCAAGCAGAGATGCTGCGATGATCACAAGACCGAGGCCGAGGATCATGCTGATAGGCTTAACGCTGAAGGAAGAGATACCGTTGAAGGCAAGTGCAAGCATCTTCTTTAAGGGGTACTTGCTCTCTCCCGCAACTCTCTCCTTACGATCGTAATAAACACTGTCGGTCTGATAGCCGATCAGGGGCATCATGCCGCGCAGGAACAGATTGCTCTCCTTGAACTTGGAGAAATGCTCTACCGCACGCTGACTCATCAGACGGAAATCTGCGTGATTATAAACAGTCTTAACGCCCATCATCTCCATGACCTTATAGAAGCCCTGAGCTGTGGTGCGCTTGAAGAAGGTATCGGTCTTGCGCTCCTTGCGCACGCCGTAAACGATATCACAGCCTGCGTGGTACTTGTCGATCATCTCCTCGATCACTGTCACATCATCCTGAAGGTCAGCATCGATGGATACGGTGACATCACTCATATCCTTGGCGGTGATCAGACCTGCGGTCAGTGCAAACTGATGACCTACATTGCCTGCCAGTTTCACGCCGAGACACTGGATGGGATGCTCCTTATGCTCTTCCTCGATCAGCTCCCAGGTTCTGTCCTTACTGCCGTCGTTTACAAAGAGAATAAAGCTGTCCTTCGCAATTTTGCCCTTGGCGATCAGGTCGTCCAGGACCTCACGCAGTGCCTTGGAGGCGATTTTTAACACCTCTTCCTCATTATAACAGGGTACAACGATCGCTAACTTGTCCATAATTCCTCTCATTCCGCCCGAAACGGGCTTAAACGGTACTGTTCAAAAAAATGCTTAGACCTGAGCAAGTGCCTGCTCGAGATCTGCGATAATGTCTTCTACGTTCTCGATACCTACGGAGAATCTGATCAGCTCGGGAGCAACGCCTGCCTCGATGAGCTGCTGATCGTTCATCTGTCTGTGGGTATGGCTTGCGGGATGAAGTACGCAGGTACGTGCATCCGCAACATGAGTAACGATTGCGGCTAATTTCAGCTTATCCATCAGAGCTTCGGAAGCTGCTCTTCCGCCCTTTAAGCCGAAGGAGATAACGCCGCAGGTGCCGTTAGGCATATACTTCTGAGCAAGCTCGTAATACTTGTTGCTCTTAAGTCCGGGATAGTTGACCCAGCTTACCTTCTCGTGCTGCTCAAGGTACTCTGCAACAGCCTGTGCGTTCGCACAATGTCTCTCCATACGAAGAGGCAGAGTCTCAAGGCCGACATTTAACAGGAAAGCATTCATGGGAGCCTGGATGGAACCTAAGTCTCTCATAAGCTGAGTGGTTGCCTTGGTGATGTAAGCACCCTTGCCGAATCTCTCGGTGTAGGTTACGCCGTGATAAGACTCATCGGGGGTGGTCAGACCGGGGAACTTATCCTTGTTGGCATCCCAGTCAAAATTACCGGAGTCGATGATCGCACCGCCCACGCTCATTGCATGACCGTCCATGTACTTGGTGGTGGAATGGGTAACGATATCAGCGCCCCACTCGAAAGGTCTGCAGTTGATGGGAGTTGCAAAGGTATTGTCCACGATCAGGGGAACATTGTGAGAATGTGCAAGACGTGCAAACTTCTCGATATCAAGCACTACCAGTGCAGGGTTTGCGATGGTCTCGGCAACTACGCACTTGGTGTTCTCCTTGAATGCCTTGTTGATGGTCTCCTCATCGTCATCGGGATCCACAACGGTGCACTCGATGCCCATCTTCTGCATGGTAACGGTGAGAAGGTTAAAGGTTCCGCCGTAGACCTTGGAGGACATGATCACATGATCGCCTGCCTCACAGATATTGAAAACTGCGTAGAAGTTGGCTGCCTGACCGGAGCTGGTAAGCATACCTGCAACGCCGCCCTCCAGCTCACAGATCTTCTGTGCCACCATATCGTTGGTGGGATTCTGGAGTCTGGTGTAGAAATAGCCGCTCTCCTCAAGGTCGAACAGCTTACCCATCTGGTCGGAGGTATCATACTTAAAAGTGGTGCTCTGTACAATAGGCAGTACTCTGGGCTGTCCCTTGGTGGGCTTCCAGCCGGACTGTACACAGATCGTTTCGCGCTTCATTTTCTCTGACATAATAATCCCTTTCTATGACAACAAACACCACCTGTGAAGGCGGTGTTGTGCAGCTTATATTGTTGTGAGTAAAAACTGTGAATTACTCGTCCCAGTTGTGATATACAGCCTGAACATCGTCATCGTCATCAAGCAGATCCAGAGTTCTCTGAAGGTTCTTGATCGCGGTCTCATCGGTGAGTTCAACGTAGTTCTGAGGGATCATGGTAACCTCTGCACTCAGCATGGGAATATCCTGCTCCTCAAGTGCCTTTCTCACTTCCTCGAAGGAATCGGGATCGGTGAGAACCTCGAAGCTGTCCTCTTCCTCTGCGAAATCCTCAGCGCCTGCGTCGAGAGCGATCATCATAAGATCGTCAGCTTCCATATCGCACTCTTCCTTGTCGATGATGATCTGACCCTTCTTGTCGAACATGAAGGATACGCATCCGGGAGTACCGATGTTGCCCTGGCCCTTGGTGAAAGCACTTCTTACGTTGGCTGCGGTACGGTTCTTGTTGACGGTAAGCGCATCAACGATGATAGCGATACCGCTGGGGCCGTAGCCTTCGTAGGTAACATACTCATAGTTAACATTGCCCACATCGCCGGCTGCCTTCTTGATACCTCTCTCAATGGTATCGTTGGGCATGTTGTTGGCCTTAGCCTTGGCGATTACGGTAGCAAGCTTGAAGTTATTGTTGGGATCGGGACCGCCCTCCTTAACAGCTACAGCAATCTCACGGCCGATAATGGTAAAGATCTTACCCTTAGCAGCATCATTTTTCTCTTTTTTATGCTTAATGTTCGCAAATTTTGAATGTCCTGACATAGCAGTCTCCTTTTTTCTAAAAATAATCTAATCTATCATATCATTTTTTGCGATATGTTTCAAGCATCTGTGTCATGTTCTTCCTCGATTTCGGGAAGCTTGGTAACACGAACGCTTGCGATCATCTTGTTCTCTACCTTGAGGATCCTGAAATTGTAGCCCTCATAGTCAACATCGAAGTCCTCATCCTGCTCGGGGATGCGGTCCAGTCTGGCGATCATGAAGCCGTTCAGGGTCTCGAAGACCTCATTTTCAAAGCTGATTCCCAGAAGCTCCTCGAGTTCTTCAAGGGGCGTCTGGCCCTCCATGATGTACTCGTTGTTGCCCTTCTCCTCGATGTACTCGCCGTCCTCATCGTACTCGTCACGGATGTTGCCAACGATCTCCTCCAGGATATCCTCCATGGCAACCAGGCCTTCCATCTGGCCGTACTCGTCGATGACGATGACCATCTGCAGCTTGTCGCGCTGCATCTCGCGGAACAGGTCGTCGATGTTCTTGGTCTCAGGTACAAAAACAGGGTTTCTTAACAGTCCCTTAATGTCTCTGATGGGCTTTTTGCAGCCCTGATGAGCCGCCTGATAACGCATTGCATCCTTCAGGAAAAGAATGCCGATGACTCTGTCCAGTGTGTCCTCATACACGGGGTAACGGCTGTTGTTCTCCGAGAGCATAAAGGCAACCGCCTCGTCAAAACGAAGATTGCCGTCAAGCGCCAGCACATTGGTCCTGTGGGTCATAATGTCCCTGGCTTCCTTGTCGCCGAACTCGAAGATATTGTTGATCATCTGTGCTTCGCTCTCTTCGATGACGCCCTGCTCGTGGCCCTCCTGGACCATACTGATGATCTCTTCCTCGGTCACATCCTCATTCAGGTCGTCCTCTCCGGCGCCGAACATGGCCATCAGGCCCTTACCCAGCGCTGCCACTGTTTTTGCCGCAGGCATAAAAAGAGCGATCAGAAACATCGCAGGCTTCCTGAAGACCGAAGCTGTTCTGTAGGGATGTCTTGCCGCGATTCCCTCGGGGATCACCATGCCGAGAACACCGATCACAAGCGAAATTGCAATAACCACGATCGCATGGGAAAGGATCTGTGACACAAGCACGGGAGCGTTTTTCAGCACGCCGTACATAAATGCCCTGCAGAGTTCGGATGCCAAAGGTCTTAAGAGGAACACGCCCGCGATCAGATTCACAGTCATCAGAAGCGTCTGCAGACTGTACCTGTAGAGCGGGGGACGCTCCATTAACGCAAGCAGTTTTGCCGCCTTCTTATCGGGCTCCTCATCGTCGCCCATCACATCCTTACGCGTCAGGTTCGATAATGCAGCGTCGAAACCGAATAACAGGATATCGATCGCTAACAGAATTAAGAATACACAGATACAGGCAGTTTGCCCGCCTTCGTACATAAAGAAATACCTCTCTTTCAATGAAAAAATGTTTGTAAAACTATATTAGTCAAAATACTTCACACTTGTAAAGTTGTCGTTGTTGTCTCTGACGCAAACGATCTCGCCGTCCTTCACATAGACTCTGGGAATACGATTGCCCAGGTCGCAGGCAAGCTCATAGTTGAATCTTCCGGACAGATCGCCGAGAAGCTCCATGGAGATGCTCTCCTCACCGTCTGTGCCGATCAGAGTCACGACATCGTCTGCGGAAGCCCCGGGGATATTGCTTACATCCACCATCATCTGGTCCATGCAGACTCTTCCGAGAATGGGTGCCTTGCAGCCGCGGATCAGAACATAACCCTTACCTGATAAGCTTCTGGGGTATCCGTCGCCGTAGCCGATGGGAACGGTAGCTACTCTCATATCCTCCGTTACCTTAAAGGTGCCGCCGTAGCTTACCGCAGCGCCCTCATGCAGAGTCTTGATGTAGGCGATCCTGCTGTAGAGGCTTAAGGCAGGCTTCAGATCCAGGATCTCCCTGCTCACCTCGTCGGAAGGATACAGGCCGTAGAGAATGATTCCTGCGCGCACCACATCCATGTCTGCCTCGGGGATCTCCATAAGGCCGGCGCTGTTTGCAATGTGCTTTACGGGGATCACATAACCTGTCTCACGCTCGATCAGCGCAATAAAGTCTTTAAAACGCTTCAGCTGACCGTATGCGTTCGTCTTATCATATTCATCCGCTCTTGCAAAATGAGTGAAAATACCCTCGATCTCAATATTATCAAAGGTCAGTGCCTTCTTTACAATCTTAAGTCCCTCTTCGTCGGGAGTAACACCGATGCGGCTCATGCCGGTATCCACCTTGATGTGGACCCTGATCTTGCTGCCGGCACGCTTTGCTGCGGCGTCCAGAAGTTCTAATGAATCCTCACGGAAGACCGCAGGTCTGATCTCCTCTTCTGCAAGCATTTCGTAGCAGTAAGGGAAGGTGTAGCCAAGGATCAGAATGGGCTTCTTCACCCCGCTCACGCGTAAGGAGTGAGCCTCCTCGGGAGTTGCCACCGCAAAACCGTACATGAAGTCAAGGGGCTCCAGCGCGTGTGCGATGGGCGCAGCACCGTGTCCGTAGCCTTCGGTCTTGATGACGCCGATCATGCGGGTGTCAGCGCTGATGTGCTGCTTCATTTGTTTCATGTTATCTACAATGGCGTCAAGATCTACCTGCGCCCAGGTGCGCTGATAAGTAGCAACTCTATCCTGTAATCCGCTCATATTTCTACCTCCAAATCTTCGCAAGCGCTTCCGCGATATCGCCGGCCATGCAGCCGTGCTCTCCAAGCTCCGCAGCTGCGATATCACCGGCACAGGCGTGTAGTACAACACCCTTCGACGCTGCCTCAAAAGCAGACATTCCGGATGCCAGCAGCGCTCCGATCACGCCCGCAAGCACGTCTCCGCTTCCCGCGGTAGCCATGCCGCTGTTGCCTCTGATATTCATACAGATCCTGCCATCCGGCGCACAGGTCACAGTCCTTGCATCCTTGGCGGCTACCACGCAGCCAAGCTCTGCCGCGAGCTCACCTGCAGCCCCCGCAAGATCCTTCTTAAGCTCTGCGATCGCCTTGCCTGTAAGTCTTGCAAGCTCCCCGACATGAGGTGTTAAGATCACGCTTCTTCCGGCACGGCATGCCGCCTTTAAGTCCTCTCTCAGCTCTTCGCTTCCCGCAAGAAGATTCAGGCCGTCAGCATCGATCACAAGAGGCAGATCGCTGCATACAAGTGCCTTTTTAACGCATTTAAAGGCCTCTTCCGAGGTCGAAAGGCCGGGCCCTGCCACAATTACGTCTGCCCACTTTAAGGAGGCTTCCAAGTCCTCATAGGTGCCAAGAAGAGCCTCGGGTACGGTCTTCTGAATGATCTCTCTGTTCTCCGGCGCGCTAAGCACCTTCACCATGCCTGCACCGGTCCTGTAGGCCGATTTGGAAGCCAGGCACGCGGCGCCCGCCATATTGTAACTGCCCGCAATGCACAGCACCTTGCCGAAGGTACCCTTGTTGCCGGAAGCTTCTCTGTCAGGCAGGAGGTCTCCGGGCTTCTCGTCATAAAAAAACATGCCGGGCTCTTCGCCGTAAAAGGAGCGCTCATCAATGCCCATGGCTGCACATGTCACTTCTCCTGCGCAGTCACATCCGGGGTAAAGAAACAGCCCTCTTTTTACAAAGCCGAAGGTCACGGTGGCATCACACACGGCAGCGCATCCGAGGATGCGTCCGTTGTCGGCCGAGATGCCGCTTGGGATATCGATCGCAAGCTTATAGCCTGCGCAGTTGTTGAATTCTTCCACAGCCTCCGCGCACACGCCCGCAACGTCTCTGGTAAGACCTACGCCAAACAGCGCATCCGCAAGAATGTCATATTTCTTCATGCGGGGTCCGGAGACGATCGTCACAGGGTAACTGTCGAGTATTGCACGCTGGATCTTGAAGCTGTCGGTCGCCTTGTTCACATCACCGACGATCCTTACATCGACGCTGCAGCCTGCATCTGCAAGCAGTCTTGCGAGAGCCAGACCGTCGCCGCCGTTGTTGCCGATGCCCGCAAGCACATATGCATCGGCGCCGCGAAGACCCGCTTCACCGAAGCGCTCCTTCAGAAGCTCGAAGGCCTTCAGTGCCGCCCGCTCCATGAGCACGATACCGGGGACCCCGATGCGCTCTATGGTGTTTTGGTCGTATTTTTTCATTTCTTCTGCTGTAACGATATATTTCATCTTATGTCACCAAATGATGCTTAAAATAAGCAAAAAGGGCCCTGTCGTGCCCTTTTACTTGTCCTGATCAGATTCTGTCCTATAGCGGTTAATGTTGTAAGAAAGTTTCATAAGACTGTCGGAAAGGTGAACGTTCTCCACCATGATATCGGCGGGAAGATTCAGGTCCACATGGGCAAAATTCCAGATGGCGGTGATACCGCACTGTGCCAGTCTGTCAGCCACTGTGACGGCTCCGTTCTTGGGGATGGTGAGGACCGCGATCTCGATCTCGTTCTCTCTCACAAACTCCTCAAGCTCCTCCATGGGCATCACGCTGATGCCGCGGACTTCCTTGCCGACAAGCGCGGGATTCTCATCAAAAATACCCTTGAAGATAAAACCGCGTCTCTCAAAATTCATATAATTGCCCAGGGCTCTGCCCAGGTTGCCTGCGCCCACAATGATAAAATTATGCTTGTGGTCCAGGCCTAAGATCTTACCGATCTCCTGATAGAGGTACTCGACATTGTAGCCGTAGCCCTGCTGTCCGAAGCCTCCGAAATTATTAAAATCCTGACGGATCTGGGATGCCGTGACCTTCATCAGGCCGCTCAGTTCCTGTGAGGAAATGCGCTCCACACCCTCGTCCTTCAGTTCTCCCAAATATCGAAAGTATCTTGGCAGGCGTCCGATGACGGCCTGAGATATTTCTTTCTCTTCCATGGAAAATTCCTCCGATCAACCTGATTTCTCCATAGGTTTCTTCAGGAATATTATAATCGTATGTTAAATCCTTGTCAATTAATTGACATGTAAATTTCGAAAAGGTAAAATGGAACGGTAACATGTGAAAGGAACCGATCGGAATGATTTTATCCTGTCAAAATATATCAAAAGCATTTAATGAAAATAAAGTGCTTGACCAGGTCAGTTTTCATATCGAGGACTATGAGAAGGCTGCGATCGTGGGCATCAACGGTGCCGGCAAGACCACTCTTCTGCGCATTATCGTAGGTGAGACAGAGCCCGATGGCGGTGTGGTTGCCTTAAGCCGCGACAAAACCATGGGCTACCTTGCCCAGAACGGTGCCGTGGACACCTCCCGCACCATCTACGATGAGCTCTTAAGCGTCAAGCAGAACCTGATCGACCTTGAGATCGCCATGCGTGCCTGCGAGGAGAACATGCACAGCGCACAGGGCGAGGAGCTGGAGAATCTGATGAAGCAGTACTCCAACCTGACCCATGCCTTCGAGATCGGTGACGGCTATGCCTACAGAAGCGAACTCATCGGCGTACTTAAGGGTCTCGGTTTTACCGAGGATGAATTCGGCAAGTCCGTTGCCACCCTCTCCGGCGGTCAGAAGACCCGTGTCGCACTGGGCAAGCTGCTCTTACAGAAGCCCAATCTGATCATCCTGGATGAGCCTACCAACCATCTGGACATGAATTCCATCGCATGGCTGGAGTCCTATCTGCTGAATTATAAGGGAGCCGTTCTCATCGTCTCCCATGACCGTTATTTCTTAGACCGTATCGCCACCAAGATCGTGGAGCTGGACTGCACCAAGGCCACCACCTTCATGGGCAATTACACCGATTACGCTGCCAAGAAGGAAATGCTGCGCGCCGCACAGCTGAACGCTTACCTGAACCAGCAGCGCGAGATCAAGCACCAGGAGGAGGTCATCGAGAAGCTCCGCAGTTTCAACCGCGAGAAATCCATCAAGCGTGCCGAGAGCCGCGTCAAGCAGCTCGAGAAGATCGAACTGATCGAGAAGCCCACCACCGTCAATTCCGAGATGAAGCTGGTGCTTACGCCCTATCTTGTAAGCGGCAAGGATGTGCTCACCGTGGAAGGTCTCTCCAAGTCCTTCGGCAGACACACCCTCTTCAAGAATGTTGATTTCGAGGTAAAAAGAGGTGAACACGTAGCCATCATCGGCGACAACGGCACCGGCAAGACCACTCTGCTTAAGATCTTAAATCAGCTGCTCCCTCCCGATACCGGCTCATTCCGTCTGGGAACCAATGTTGAGATCGGCTACTACGATCAGGAGCATCAGGTCCTGCACAGCGACAAGACCCTCTTCGACGAGATCTCCGACGATTACCCCTATCTCACCAACACCGAGATCAGAAATGTGCTTGCAGCCTTTCTTTTTACGGGCGAGGATGTATTCAAGGTCATCAATGACTTAAGCGGCGGCGAAAGAGGCCGTGTATCTCTTGCCAAGCTGGTTCTCGGTAATGCCAACTTCCTGATCCTGGATGAGCCTACCAACCACCTTGACATCATGTCCAAGGAGATTTTAGAGGATGCTCTCAACAGCTACGAGGGCACCGTGCTCTATGTCTCCCACGACCGTTATTTTATCAACAAGACCGCCCACCGCATCTTAGAGCTGACCGGTGAGCAGTTTATCAACTACATCGGCAACTACGATTATTACCTGGAGAAGCACGATACGCTCACCGCTTCCCTGACAGGCTCTTCCGCTTCCTCCGCTCCCACTTCGGATTCTGAGGCCAAGCAGGACTGGAAGTCCAAGAAGGAGGAACAGGCCCGCCAGCGCAAGCGTGAAAACGATCTGAAAAAGTGTGAGGAACGCATCGCCAAATTGGAGGAACGTCTCCATGAGATCGACGAGCAGATGAGCGATCCCGCCGTTGCCACCAGTTCCCTGAAGCTTCAGGAACTCTCCATGGAACAGGCCAAATTAAACGAAGAGCTGGAAGAACTCTATGTTCGCTGGGAGGAGCTTGCGTAAGCAAAATAAGACCCGATACCTTACGGTACCGGGTCCTTTTATTTGTTTTATAGCAAAAAGAAAAATTACAGAAGGCTGTCTAAGGTCTCTCTGATAGCCTTGATGAAGTCTAAGCTGTTTAAGATCACAGGGTTCTCGCAGGTGGAGATCAGGGAAAGGCTCTTGGTCATCTTGCCGTCGGCAACGGTCTTGATGCAGGCCTGCTCAAGCTTCTCGCCGAAGGTTACGAGCTCAGCGATGCCGTCAAGTTCGCCTCTCTTCTTCAGAGCGCCGGTCCATGCAAAGATGGTTGCGATGGAGTTGGTGGAGGTCTCCTCACCCTTTAAGTGCTTGTAGTAATGACGCTGAACGGTGCCGTGTGCTGCTTCATACTCATAAACGCCGCTGGGAGAAACAAGTACGGAGGTCATCATGGACAGATCGCCGTAAGCGGTAGCTACCATATCACTCATAACATCGCCGTCATAGTT
>JAZULD010000084.1:0-3780 GCA_045643625.1 Acetatifactor sp.
AGCAGAGTCACGATGTCTTTGATGATCAGGTCGTTTCTCGCAGCCTTATAGGTACCGTAGAAGACCTCCGGCAGGGTGAGTGTGCCGCTCTCGCTGTTTGCGACCCTGATCGAAAGCTCTTCTACGCCGGAAGCGTGAGGAAGACTGATGATCTGCTTGTTGAAATACATGACCTGTCTGCGCAGAGGTGTTGTGTTGGTCTCAAAGACGGTCAGACCGTCCGAGGAAACCACTGTCTCCTGACGGTAGGTCTGCATGCTGAGCACATCGCCCATGCGAAGAAGACCTGTGACATCCTTCTTAACGGTCACGCCGCCCTCTTCATCGGGGAGCTCTGCAGGCAGGGAGATGATCTCCTCTCTTCCGTCCCCATGGACCAGTGTCCACTCCTCATTCAGGGGTTCCAGGACGTGAGCGTTTGCGATCTCACTTTCCCCGGGCTTGGCGATATTGATCTGTTCGTCGCTGATCGCAAGACCGCGAAGCAGGGTCAGGATAAATAAAGAGATCGATATAACATATAATATTTTCAAAAAAGATAATTTGCCGCCTGTAGTTCTCATGTTGTTTTCCTTATCGTTTTGTCTGTTGGCAGGTTTACGGAAAAATGCCTGTTTATGGGCATACTCCCCGCATATTTTACATTTATTATAGCATACCATTTGACTGAATTGTCTGACAAATTGTCACTGTTTATCGACAATTTTTCCCAAAACCGCCGTTCTTTACAAAGGTCGCCCGAGATGGTACACTTAAATCAGTCGGAGAGACCCACCGACGTCCTTTTTACCACCCGAAGTTTTTTATGCACAAATAAAGGAGAAAAATATGACAGCAGACATCAAAGCAATCCTGGACAGACACTCTGTCCGTTCCTACCTTCCCAAGAAGATCGAGGCTGAGACCGCAGCAAAGTTAAACGAGCTCATCGCAGCCTGCAACGCTGAGGCAGACCTTCACCTGCAGCTCCTTACGGACGCAGGCAACACCTTCAGCCGCTTCCTGAACAAGGTAATGGGCCTTGGCAGCGCACCCGCAGTGATCGCCTGCGTAGGCACCGACAATGAGACCTTAGACGAGCGCGTAGGCTACTACGGCGAGAAGATCGTACTCTTCGCGCAGCAGCTCGGCTTAAACACCTGCTGGGCAGGCACCTACTCCCCCGAGGGATGCCCCGCAGAGATCGCAGAAGGCGAGCGCCTTGCCATCGTGATCGCAATCGGTTACGGCACCGCACCCGGCCGCCAGCACCGCTCCAAGCTTCCCGAGCAGGTCATCGTGGGCAAGCCCGCACAGATGCCCGCATGGTTCATGAAGGGCGTTAAGGCAGCACTTCTTGCACCCACCGCTGTAAACCAGCAGAAGTTCCGGATCGCCCTCAAGGAGGACGGCACCGTCGAATTTACCGACATGGGCGGCGTTCTCTCCAAGATCGATCTTGGCATTGTAAAGTACCACTTTGAGATCGGCTCCACTCAGTGGAACTAATTACTTCACCCATT
Source organism: Acetatifactor sp. (assembly GCA_045643625.1). GTDB lineage: Bacteria > Bacillota > Clostridia > Lachnospirales > Lachnospiraceae > Acetatifactor. The sequence goes on from JAZULD010000084.1 coordinate 1,503, forward strand.
CAAGGGAGAAAAAGCATTGACTGAACAAAGAAAACCTCGCTGGGAGCGCCTCGACAACGCGGCGCTCATCTTCCCGGCGTCACACAGAAAGACCTGGAGCAACTTATTCCGGGTCTCTTTTTCTATGAAGGATCCTATCGATCCCGACATCCTGCAGCTGGCGGCTGACCACTTAAAGCCCCGCTTCCCCACGGTCTTCATCGGTCTGAAAAAAAGCGCCTTCTGGTACTATGCCCAGGAGACGCCCCGTGCGCCCCTTGTGCGTCCGGACGGCCCCACGCCCGTGGCCCACATGAGTCGTGAGGAGTTCTCGAACTGCGCCGTGCGCATCCTCTACTTCGAGAACCGCCTGGCGGTGGAGTGCTTCCACGCCGTCACCGACGGCACCGGCGGCATGATCTTCGCCAAGAACCTTGCGGCGGAGTATGTGCGGCTTTTTTACAAGGTTGACGTGCCCTGCGAATTCGATATCAAGGACCTGTCCGCAGCACCTCCCCCCGAGGAGCTTCGGGATGATTTTAAGAACGTAGTCGGCCCCGTGTCCGCACCCAGAGACCCCATAAATGTCTACCGCATCAAGGGCGAGCTTGAAGAAGGCCGCTACCTCCACGACACTCTGGGCATCATTGACACCGAGAGACTTCTGACCGAAGCCAAGCGCTATGGCGTCACCGCTACCGCCTACCTGGCCGCCGTGATGCTTCTGTGCCTTCAGGAGCTGCAGGCCAAGGAAGTGCCGAAGCGCATGAAGCGCAAGGCTGTAAAGGTCCAGATCCCCGTGAATCTGCGAAAGCTCTACCCCTCTTCCTCCATGCGCAATTTCGTCTCTCTGGTCAACGTGGGCGTCGACCCGCGCCTTGGAGACTACACTCTGGAGGAGCTGATCGAGATCGTCTCCTGCCAGATGCGCCTTACCATCACCGAGAAAAACATGAAGACCATCTTCCGCCCCAATCTTACCGCGGAGCAAAACCCTCTGATCAAGATCGTGCCCAGACCTGTGAAGGACCTGATCATGCGCGCTGTCTTTGACAGAGTGGGCGAGAATGTATCCTGCCTCTCCTTCTCCAATCTGGGCGCGGTCAAGCTTCCCGACGTCATGCACGACTATGTGACCCGCGCGGAATTCATCGTCAGTGCCCAGGCCACCGCCCCTTACAACTGCGGCGTGGCAAGCTACGGCGGCAAGACCTACATCCACCTGGTGCGCGACACCGTGGAGCCCAGGCTTGAGCGGAAGTTTTTTACCGAACTTGTGAAGCTCGGTTATCATGTAAAAATAGAATCAAACGACTTGAACGAGGAATAAAAATGTATTGTGCAAATTGTGGCGTTGAACTTCAAAAGGGCATCGCAAAGTGCCCGCTGTGCGGCTTAAAGGCCTATCATCCGGATCTTCCCGCGGAAAATACAGAGCGCAGCTACCCCGCGCTTACTACCGCTGAGCGTAAGACCCACACAAGAGGTCTGATGGTGATCATAAGCCTCATCATCCTGATCCCCATCCTTCTGTGCATCGCGATCGACTTAAACACCAACCGCCGGATCCTCTGGAGCGGCTATGTGGTGGGCGGCATTCTGTGTGCGTATTTTGCCCTGTTTTTCCCGCTCTGGTTCCGCAAAAGGAACCCCGTGATCTTCTTCCCGGTGGGCATGGCAAGCGTCCTGCTCCTCACCCTCTACATCTGCCTGAAGACCGGCGGCAAGTGGTTTCTCTCCTTCGCCTTCCCTCTGATTGGGGTGTTTACGCTGATTGCGGAGACCATGATCGTGCTGATCCGCTATACCTGCGAGGAACACAAAAACCGCGTGGCAGTAATAGCGGGCGCCGGAATCATCGCCCTGGGAGCGGCCTTCGTTCTGATGGAGTTCCTGCTCCATGTGACCTTCGGCATCCCCATGGTGTGGTGGTCCTTCATCCCCTTCATCGTGCTGACGGTCCTCGGCATCCTGTGCATCGTGATCGGACTCTCCGAGCCCTTAAGGGAATCGCTGTATAAGAGGTTTTTCATCTAGGTTCCGCCCGGAAAAGGCGTATTTCAAGCAAAAAGAAAAGCATGCGTTACAGTCAGTTACTGCAGCGCATGCCTTTTTTATGCTTGTTTTCTGAAGTTGTGCCGCGGCCCGCTCAGCGTGCGGCTGTGCCGGGGCGTTTTTTGCCGTGTTTATCTTACGGGCTTGATGTTGATGTTGACGCCCAGTGCCTCCTCGGAGTCTACTACGGTCCAGCTGCTGCCGGGATAGTAGCCGATGGTGCGCATGTCAAAACCGTTCTGCT
>JAZULD010000085.1:0-5862 GCA_045643625.1 Acetatifactor sp.
AATCCGCAGCGGAAACCAAACCCCAAAGCGATGGATGTCTCGGGCTCGTAATTCAAGGATGCGTCGTTTAACTGCAGCTTCTCAAGGGCATCGCGAAGATCGGGATACTTGGCGCCGTCCGCGGGATACATACCGCAGTACACCATGGACTGGACCTTCTTGTAGCCGGGAAGTGCCTCTGCGCAGGGGTTCTTGTCGTCGGTGACGGTGTCACCCACTGCGGTGTCCTTCACGTTCTTGATGGAAGCGGTGATATAACCTACCATGCCTGCGGAAAGCTCGTCACAGGGAATAAACTGGCCTGCTCCGAAGTAGCCTACCTCGACAACTTCCTCCTTTGCGCCGGTCGCCATCATGCGGATCATGGTACCGCGCTTAACGGTTCCCTCCATGACACGGCAGAAAATGATAACGCCTTTATAAGGGTCGTATACGGAATCAAAGATCAGCGCCTTCAGGGGAGCATTGGGATCTCCTGTGGGCGCGGGGATATCTGTTACGATCTTCTCCAGGACCTGCTCGATATTGATACCGTTCTTGGCAGAGATCAGAGGCGCGTCCTGTGCCTCGATGCCGATCACGTCCTCGATCTCATCGATTACACGCTGGGGCTCTGCGCTGGGCAGGTCGATCTTGTTAATTACGGGGAAAACATCCAGGTTGTGGTCCAGAGCCAGGTATACATTTGCCAGAGTCTGAGCCTCGATGCCCTGTGCGGCATCCACTACCAGAATGGCGCCGTCGCAGGCTGCCAGGGAGCGGCTTACCTCATAGTTGAAATCCACATGACCGGGAGTGTCGATCAGATTGAAGATGTACTCCTCTCCGTCCTGCGCCTTGTAGACGGTACGGACCGCCTGCGCTTTGATGGTGTTGCCTCTCTCCCTCTCAAGGTCCATGTTGTCAAGGACCTGGGCCTGCATCTCTCGGCTGGTCAGAAGACCGGTGCTCTCGATGATGCGGTCAGCCAGAGTGGATTTGCCGTGATCGATATGCGCTACGATACAGAAATTGCGTATATTTTGCTGATTTACGGTTGCCATAGAACTCCTTTCGACTCCGCAGCACGCTGCGGGGGATGTGGGGGAACAGGTTGTTTGCTTAAATGACGACGACTTCCACGTCCTCCTGCGGCTCAAAAACGCCTTTTTTATTCATCTTCCGCTTCCACGAGAAGTACCTCATGATGCAGAAGAATCCGCTGATGCCCCAGATCACGCCGGCAGAGAGCCAGATGCCCCAGATACCGATGAAGGGGATCAGGGTGATGATCGCAGGCAGAATGATACGTCCGATCATCTCTACGATACCGTTGATGAGCGCGAAAGCCGCGTCACCGATACCATTTAGGATACCTCGGCACATGATGATGGTTCCCAGTGCAAGATAGAACCAGCTGGTGATGGTCAGACCTCTTGCTCCCAGTCTGATCACCTCGGGATCGTCAACGAAAATGCGGATAATATTTTTACCGAAGATCTGCATAACGGGCAGCATCAGCAGGGAAAAACCTGCCATGACCATCATACTTCTGCGGAAGCCCTTTAAAATACGGTCATAGCGGTTGGCACCCTTGTTCTGGCCGCAGTAGGTGGAAAGTGCGTTGGACCAGGAATTGTAGGGCTGATGTACCAGCTGCTCGATACGGTTGGTTGCGGTAAATGCTGCTACCGCCACTGCTCCGAAGGAGTTGACCACGCGCTGCATTCCCATACAGGAGATCGCGATCATGGAAAACTGCAGTGCCAGCGGCACGCCGAGGGATACGCTCTTCCAGACCATCTGAAGATCCAGGCGCATATCCTTCTTCTCCATATGGAAGTAAGGATTGGTCTTGATCGCATAGATCAGACAGCTTGTTCCCGCTACGGTCTGCGCGATGATGGTCGCAAGAGCAGCACCGAAAACGCTTAAATTCAGGCCGCGCACCAGAATAAGGTCCAGGCACACGTTCAGAACGCTTGAAAGCATCAGGAAATACAGCGGACGTCTGGAATCGCCCAGTGCGCGAAGCATGGACGCGCTGTAGTTGTAAACTGCCACGAAGGGAACGCCGAGACACTGCATGTGCATGTAGATCATGGCGTTGTCATAAATATCTGCGGGGGTACCCAGGAATCTTAACACCGCACCCGAGAAGGTGTAGGCTAAGAAGCTGACGCAGATCGCCAATGTAAGGTTGATATAGGCCGCATTGACCATTGCATTTTTTACTTTGTCTGTTTTTCCCGCTCCGAAAAACTGAGAAGTAATGATACCGCCGCCCGAGCTGATACCCGTGCTTAATGAGAAAAACATGAAGGACACGGAACCGGTAACACCGATGGCTGCCAGTGCCTGTGCACCTACGTAACGTCCGACGATAATGGAATCCACCAGACTGTAGAACTGCTGAAAGATATTGCCGATCAGCATGGGGATAGAAAATACGACCAAAAGTTTTACAGGATTGCCCACGGTCATATTTACTGTTTTTTGTTTCATAATAGTCTCCCTGATGTCATAAAAAAATTGTATTAATTCTGCTCATTCACTATTACTCATTCTTTGGGCATTATAATCAATTCATTATAATTCTGATTGGCAATATCGTCAATACTTCTTCACTCCCGTCTCCTTCTATGATATAATAACTGCTGTCGGGTGCAGTCCGGAAAAAGACTTTTTGGCACCCCATCGACATCGGAAAGGACTTTATTATCATGAAGACAATTGTCAGAAGCACTCCCCGTACCGAGGGCATCGATCCCAAGGCGATCTACGACCTGTTCCGCTATTATGATGAGAATCAGACCGGCGTTCAATCTATTATGATCCTGCGTCACGACAAGGTGGCTGCAGAGGGCTGGTGGTACCCTTACCGCCCCGATTTCACACACATGCTCTTCTCCATGAGCAAGAGCTTTACCTCCATTGCCATCGGTTTTGCGGTGCAGGAAGGCCTTATCACCATCCAGGACAAACTGATGGACTATTTTGCCGACGTTCTGCCCGAAGGCGCCGAGCCCTGCAAATATATGATGGAGCTGACCATCCGCGACATGCTGCGCATGGCAACCGGTCACGTTGTTGAGCCCTCCATGAACAAGAAGGGCGAGGAGAGATGGATCTACCAGTTCCTGACCACCTATATTGAGAAGGAGCCCGGCACCCATTATCTCTACAACACTCCCGCAACCTACATGCTCTCCGCTCTCATCAAGAAGGTCACCGGTCAGACCGTTGACGATTATCTGGCACCCAGACTCTTTGAGCCCTTGGGCTTTGCTTCAGACTGCTTCTGGGAGCGCAGCCCCGAGGATATTCCCGTGGGCGGTTCCGGCTTCAACCTCCGCACCGAGGATATCGCCAAGTTCGGTATTTTCTTAAGAAACCGCGGTTCTTTCGAGGGCAAGCAGCTCCTCGATCCCGCATACATCGACGAAGCGACCGCAAAGCAGATCGATTTTGTCAACCATATGAATATCGACAGCCGTCAGGGCTACGGTTATCAGTTCTGGCGCTGCCAGCCCGAGGATTCCTATCGTGCCGCGGGCGCTTACGCACAGTTCTGCATCATTCTTCCCAGACAGGAAATGGTCATCGCAGTGACCTCCGGCGCATGGGAGACCCAGCCTGTTTTAAACGCACTCTGGGAGATCCTGCTGCCCGCTGTCGGAAGCAACGAGCCCGCCGAGACCGATGAGTACTACACCGCTCTGTTAAAGGATTTCTCCAAGTCCCTTACCATGCCCATGCCGAAGGGTGCTCCCACCGCTGCAGGCGTTTCCTACTGGAATCACACCTATGCGATCAGCGAGAACCCCTTACATCTTGAGCAGATCAAATTCTGTGCAGGCGAGGAAAATACCGCTGTTCTCACCATCAACGGCAAGGAAAGCGTTGTGACCTTAGGCTGCGGCAAGTGGGTAGACGGCGAGATCGATTATCCTTCCTTCAGAGATCCCAAGACCTTCAGACCCGCTGTACCCCTTGATAAGGAAGTCAGCTGCTGCGGCGCATGGACCGATGAGCGCACCTTTGAGATGTGCATTCTCTTCAACAAGACTCCTTTCCGCGATATCCTGACCTTCGTCTTCGACGAGTACGGCTTAAGACTGCGCCATCAGCGCAAGCCCGGCTTAAATCTGGTAGACACCGTCTACTTCGGACGCCCTGTTACCGATGATGCGATTCAGACCGAGAAGGCAGCTGAGGGTCCCAGAGCCGAATACAGATTCTAATTCACACGGAGAAGCTTATGCAATCTTCTAATTCTTTTTGGTATAAAATCAATCATCTGGGCTTACTCAGACGAAAGAGCGTGATCGCGCTTCTTGTCATCTGGGCAGTTCTTGTGACAGGTCTTCTCGCCATGATAGCCGCTCCCAGGAAGCAGTATCAGTTGGAGAGCGAATGCATCGTCACCAATCTGGGTGCGGGCAGTCATGTGCTCTACGACCATGTGCACTTAAAGCCCGGCGTCTACCATGTCGCCCTGGAATACTCCTCCGATACCGACCAGAACGCTGTTTTCTCGGCGAGAGACGGAAGCGTCTTCACCGGCGGTCTTCTGACCAACGGCGAGCACGCCTACTCTGCCCTTGACCGCACCGACTACAGCCTCTGGCTCTATGAGAGCACCGATTCCCTGGAATTCACCGTGGATTACACCGGCGCAGGCTACCTGACCACAGGAACCATTGTGATCACCGAGACCTACCGCCTGTGGAGTCTGCTGCTGTGCTATGTGATGTTCTTCTTCGGGCTTATTTTTGCCTGCATGATCTACAGCGCATACGACAGCAAGTACGGTGTCGCACGCGAGAAAAAGATCGTCTTCCTGCTGGTAACTCTGGCAGCGATCCTCGCTTCCACCCCCTATCTTCTCGGTTCCAGCATCAGCGGCGCAGACTTAACTTACCATCTTCTGCGCATCGAGGGCGTCAAGGACAGCATCTTAAGCGGCCAGTTCCCCACAAGACTTGAGCCCAAGTGGGTCTTCGACCACGGCTATGCCAACGCGATCTTCTACTGTCCCGCGCTGCTTGTTTTCCCGGCGATCCTGCGCCTTCTGGGCTTTACCGTCACCGCAAGCTACAATATCTTCTGCATCGGTCTGAATTTTGCCACCGCGTGGATCGCTTACTACAGCTTCCGCAAGATCTTCGACAACTACAAGATCGGCATCGCCTGCAGTGCGCTCTACACCCTGAGCATCTACCGCATCTACAAGCTGGTGATCACCGGCGCCGTGGGTGAGGGAAGTGCCATCACCTTTATGCCTCTGGTGCTTGTCGGCATCTACCGCGTGTTCACCGAGGATCCCAAAAATAAAAAATACCGCAACGCCTGGCTTCCCATCGCCTTCGGCTATGCGGGTCTGATCCAGACTCATATTCTTTCCTGCGAGGTCACCGCTCTGCTCACCGTCATCGTGTGCCTGATCGGTATCCGCAAGATCTTTGTAAAAGAGACCTTTTTCGAGCTGTTCAAGGGTGCGGCAGGTGCTGCCTGCTTAAGCCTCTGGTCCCTGGTTCCCTTCCTTGACTTCTATGTGACCCAGGACGTTCACATCAAGCATGTAAGTGCCCGCACCATCCAGACCATGGGCCTGTTCCCCGCTCAGCTCTTCTTCCACTTTTTCAGCTACCCTACCGACGCCGGCATCGATCCCGACGGCATGGCACAGAGCTGGCCCGTGGGCGTAGGCTTCTGCCTCCTCGTGGGACTGGTCTTCTTCTTTGCCCTGTGGCTTGGCGGCCAGCTTAAGAAGCGCAGAGCAGACATTATTTTTGCCAAATTCACTGCAGTTGTCAGCGCAATGCTGCTCATCATGACCCTGCAGTTCTTCCCCTGGGACAAGATCCAGTTTATTCATCC
>JAZULD010000086.1:0-10595 GCA_045643625.1 Acetatifactor sp.
ACCTGCGTTAAGAAGTGCGGAGGTGTTGAAGGTGCCGCCGATACCGATCATGAAAGGTACAAGAGCATCTGCATCGCCCCATGCTGCTTCCTTCTGAGCTGCAGTAGGTACGGATACGGAAATATTGAAGCTTGCCTCAACGCCGTTAGCGGGGTTCTTAACAACTACGCTGGTGTGAGAAACAGGCTTGGTCTTAGCGGGAACATCTGCTACGGAAGTAAGAGGACCGGTCTTATCAACCAGCTTGCAGTTAACGTTACCGAACCACATTGCGGGCTTAACTACAGTGTAACCTGCGTTGTAAGCTGCGATTGCGGTAGCTTCTGCCTCGTCTGCGCTTACAGGACCATAGGTGTCTTCACCAACGGTAACGGCGCCTGCCTGAACTGCTGCAACGAGAGCCTCGAACTCTTCGCCGATATTTACGTTAGCGGTGGTCCAACCGGAACCGAAAGTAGTGGTATTAGGATCCTGAGTTACTACTACGCCACCTGCTACGTTCTTGGAATCGGTAGGCCACTTGAAGCCGTACCAGTAATGCTGGTACAGATCCTTGATCTCTTCGCGACGAGCCTGCCACTCCTCAACGCTGGATACATAACCATCGCCGGTAGGGTCGTTCTCTGCCTTGAAGAACTTGAAAGGATTAGGAATGGTTCTCTGAACAGGAAGGTTGTTGGGACCGGGATAACCGGGCCAGAGCTCTTCATGAGCGTCTTCGGGAGCCTTAACGAAGTCAGTAACTTCTGCTGCGCCGCTTAAGCCCTTACCAACTACGTAAGTACCTAAGTCACCGAGGTCGATCTCATAATCTGCGTACATCTTCTCCTTCTCACCGAAGAAGTAAGGATCAAGATACTCATGACCTGCAATAAATCTCTCGGGATTCATTGCGCCATAGTAACCTGCATTTGCATTGCTGCTGCCGTCGAACAGAACGTAACTGCCCTGCCAACCGGAACCGGAAACGCCCCAGCTGATGATGTGGTCTACGTAATCTGCGAACTTGGTGAACAGCTGATACATAAGTGCGTACTCGTAACCGAGTGCGTCAGACTGTCTTACATTAAGTGCTGCGGGAGCAGTTGCGCCGCCGCCGGGAGCATTGGTAAGGAGCTTAAGGTCAAACTCGGAGAAGGAGATTGCCTTCAGCAGGCCTTCGTCTGCAAGGGAAGCATAAAGTGCCATGGAATACTGATAGTCGGAAGCAAGGGTAGGACCAACGGAATCATGTCCCTGATTACCGATTACTTCAATCAGAGGTCTGCCATCATACAGAGGGTCAGACTGCCATGCAGTATTCAGAGCCTTAACCATGTTGTACACTGCTCTTGCCTTGGTGCGGCTTGCAGTACCGTAATCGTTGTAGGTAAGAAGAGGAAGATCCTCATCTGCCAGAACGTACTTATCGATACTGCCGTTGTCATCATGGCCGTCAAGCTTCATGTACTCGGGCAGAGTCTCGTAATTTGCCTTGTAGTTTGCTGCCATCTGAGCATTGGGAGCTGCGATGTGAGCGAACTTGAAGAGCAGATAGATGTAATGGTTGGAAAGGTCATCGCTTGCGATGTCGTCATCGGACATAGCTACTAACCAGTTGGTGTGCTTTAAGCTGCTTCTCCACTCGTTGGGATCAGCTGCAACACTCTCACTGTGACGGCTCTCATGAATTTCTTCGTTGAGAACATCCCAGGAGGAGAAAGGAATGACACCGCGAGACTCGCTGGAGCCATACTTGGTATCGGTAGTAAGGAAGTGACGCATTACGTTAACAACATGGTTAAACTGTACTCTCTTAGCGACTTCTTTATTTACTTTCTGAGTGGTGCTTACACCATTGCCCAGGCCATAGAACTCGGGAGTTCCGGTGAAGCCTGCTTCAAGGTGCTCAGGACGGATCTTGGTCATCCAAGAAGGAGCCTGATTGTACCATGCAAGTACGTGTGCATGAGCCTTGTACTCAAGGCCAAGGGAATCCTTGCCTGCATCGCGGATTGCCTGGTAGGAGCTGGTAGGAAGGCTGTACTCGTTAATACCGTAGCTGGAGCTACCCATATTATTGCCGTCTACATCTACGAGCCACTGAGGAGCACGGGGATGAGTAGGCTCAGCCTTAAGGTTATTACCATCTACAAAGATCTGGTAATGACGTGCTCTGGTACCGGAAGGAGTACCAACACCGATTGCACCAACCATGAAGAGACCGTTTTCTTCATTGTACTTGCTCTTGAGAGGAGCTACTGCGCTCTGGTTCTCTTTGTTCTGTACCTGAGGAAGGGGCTCGAGGCTGGGGTCGGGAGCAGTGATCTGAAGATTACCAACGAGAAGGACGCCGGTCTCTTCAGGACGGGAATTCTCACCGTGAAGCTCAAGGGAGAAGTTCTGGAAAGAACCGGTGTTAGCAGTAATGCTGTGGTGATTCTTTAACCAGGTTTCGCCCATGTAGCTGCCGATCCAGTCAGGATTCAGGTTGTTGTACTGATAGTCTCTTAAATAAGAATCTACAGTACCGCCGGAAGCCTGGATTCTCCATCTCATGTACTTACCCTGTGCAGACTTGGGATAATATACATCGAACTCGATGGTAGAACCGGAAGGAACGGTTACGCTCTCAGGAAGAGAGGTCTGAAGGGAAATACCGCCGAAGGTGCTCTTTCCGCTGTGGGAGTAGTTCAGCTGAAGCAGCTGACCCTGACCTGCAGCATCTGCGAAGGGATAATCGATCACTTCGAAGGTACCGCCTGCGAAATCGGAAGGAACACGGTTATCGAGGGGTCTTCTGGTTACCCAGTTATTGGAAGGCTCTGCAATTACCATGGGAACCTGTCCGAGACCGGGATCCAGACGGAAATAAGGATCGGAACCATCAGACTTGATAGCAGCCTTGAAGGTATCCATTGCTGCAAGCAGATCTTCTACTGCAGCTGCACGGTCGGTTGCTGCCTTAGCAGAATCGATAGCTGCCTGGAATGCATCCATCTCTGCTTTGGTAACCCAAGGCCATGCGGGGTTCACGTCGCCATCAGCTTCGCTAACCTGTACGGGGAACTCTTCGTTGCCTGCCTGTACAGCTTCAGCGTCAGCGATCAGCTCGTCAAGGTCAGCTACTACTACTTCGTCACCTTCTGCTGCGGAAACAAACAGAGGGGTGGTTGCGAAGGTAGAGAATACCATCACGAGGACGAGGAGACGTGCGAGGTTGATTCTAAGTTTTTTGCTCATACTCTTAGATATCTCCTTTTCTTTGTGCAACAACTAGTTACTTTTTTCGGTTTTTTTACAACTTCTCCGATGTAGTGTTGTTGTGGAGTCCTCCCTTCGGAGAGAGTGCCAAAGGTCATACTCCCAGACCTAATCTTACAATTAGATACTTATAGTCAGTATACGCCTATTTACGCTTTTTCGTCAATGTCTGGCTTGTCTATTTCGCACAAAGAAAAGCGGTTTCTACGCCGATTTTGTCTCTTTTTTACCCAAAAATTGTGCACCTTCGACAAAACATATGGGGGTGTAAACGGTTCAACCACTATATCTTGTGTTTGCCCCCGATACCCCTGTTAACAATTTTGTAACTTTGTAACAAATTAATACATTTTCAAATTATTTTACCCTCGGAAAATACAAAAAACTAAACAAAAAAGGACTGTTTTTGCAGTCCTTTTTCGCAGGTTGAACACTTATATCTTAAAACGATATCCAACGCCCCAAATTGTCTCAATATATTGGGGTTTTGCGGTATCTTTTTCGATTTTTTCACGAATCTTCTTGATGTGTACGGTGACGGTCGCGATGTCTCCGATGGAGTCCATATCCCAGATCTTACTGAACAGCTCGTCCTTGGTGAAGACATGGTTGGGGTTCTCGGCCAGGAAGGTCAGAAGGTCGAACTCCTTGGTGGTGAAGGCCTTCTCCTCTCCGTCCACGTAGACGCGGCGGGCGGTCTTGTCGATGCGGATGCCGCGGATCTCGACAACGTCGTTGCGCTGCTTCTGGATGCCCACCAGTCTGTCGTATCTTGCAAGATGTGCCTTGACTCTCGCCACCAGCTCGCTGGGGCTGAAGGGCTTGGTCATGTAGTCGTCGGCGCCAAGACCCAGACCTCTGATCTTGTCGATGTCGTCCTTCTTGGCGGAGACCATGATGATAGGAATATTCTTCTCGCTTCTGATCCTGCGGCACACCTCAAAGCCGTCGATGCCGGGGAGCATCAGGTCCAGGATCACGATGTCGTAGTCTCCCTCAAGCGCGGTCTTTAAGCCCTCGCTTCCGTCGTTTGAGATATCCACCTCAAAATCGCTCAGCTCCAGGTAGTCCTTCTCCAGATCGGCGATGGCTACCTCGTCCTCTATGATCAAAATTCTGCTCATGTCTTGCTCCGTTCTGCCGGACCTACTGCTCCGGCTGCAGTTCAATGTATTTCCTCATTACAAAATGGATGCAGGTGCCCTCTCCCTCCTTGGAGGTTGCCCAGATATATCCGCCGTGGTCCTCGATGATCTTGCGCACGATGGAGAGGCCGATGCCGCTGCCGCCCTGGGCGGAGTTGCGGGAGGCGTCCGTGCGGTAAAATCTCTCGAACACTCTCTGGAGATCCTTCTGGGCGATGCCCTTGCCGTTGTCCTCAAGCTCTACGCGGATGGAATCCACCTCATCTAAGATGCGGATGTCGATCACGCCGCGGGGCTTGTCCATGTATTTGACGCTGTTGCTGATAATATTGTTGATGACCTTCTTCATCTGCTCCGGATCGGCGATGACCACCGTGTCGGCGCTGACTAAGTTGGAGTAATTCAGGGCGATGCCCTTACTCTCAAGATCCAGGCCCACCTCCTCAACGCAGTCTCCGAAGTACTCGGCCACATTGATCTTGTGGAAGCTGTAGGGGATGCGGTTGTTGTCGATGCCGGAATAAAGCGTCAGCTCGTTGATGAGCTTGTCCATGTCGTTGGCCTTGTTGTAGACGGTCTTGATGTACTTGTCCATCTTCTCGGGAGTGTCGGCCACACCGTCCATGATGCCCTCCACATAGCCCTTGATGGCGGTGATGGGGGTCTTCAGATCGTGGGAGATGTTGCTGATGAGCTCTCTGTACTGGCGCTCGTTGGCATCCTTCTCCTCCTGGGACTCCTTCAGCCTAAGTCTCATGTCCTCATAGCTTCGGAAGATATCGCCGATCTCGCCCTTGCCGTCCGTCTGCAGGAGATACTCGTAATTGCCCTCCTTGATCTTACGCATGGCCGTGTTCAGGTCGGATATGGGAACGAAGACCGCCTTCCTGATCCAGTACGTCAGCATCAGGCTGGTGAAGACTAAGATCACGGCGATCACGATGAACATATCCACCAGAAAATGTCTGGACATCAGGGGATTGTCCTTAAAGGGGTCTCTTCTGCCGTCCGCAAGGTCCGCTCTGCTCTCGTCCTCCGAGCCGGGATTTAAGATCATCTCATAACTGTCCGCCGCCCGGACGAAATCTCCGGCATTCTCGGACATTGCCTTGTAGTTCATCTGCCGCAGCTCATAGCCCTTTCGGAAGTTGGCCATGTAGATACCGATCACCAGAAAAGCCACGGAGATCAGCACCAGGGGCAGCACGATGATCGTAATAAATGTAACGCGCAATCGTGTTTTTAAATTCATAAGGTACCTTCTTTGATAAAAAACTTCATCATTTGGTTAGAGTATAGCACATCCTTTTCAAAAGAGTATAAAAACATTCCTTCCCATTCATGAAAAAAATATAAACTCCGAAAGCAATTGCGTGGACTTTCAAAAGAAAGTATAATCGTCTCATGGGACATTGCGGAGCATGCGCAATGTATTCGGACAAGAAAAATGCCGCGGAAGGCGGCAGATCGTGAGGTCGTTTTTATGAAACTTCTTTTTAAATTAAGTAAGGAGGCTGCGCGCTACAAGCTTCTGTATGTGATCGCCATCCTCTCTACACTGTGTCTTACGGGCGTCAACCTGACCGCGCCCCGCATTCTGTCCGCCATGACAGGCGTGGTGGAAAAGGGCGTGACCGACGAGACGCTCCCCTATATCACCCGTCTGGCATTCATCCTGCTTGCGCTCTACCTGCTGCGCATCCTCTTCCGCTTCTTAAGCAACTATCTTGCGCACAAGGCGGCGTGGTATCTGGTAGGCGACCTGCGCGACCGCATGTACGCCAAGCTCCAGAGTCTGCATCTGGGCTTCTTCCACGACAAGCAGACCGGTGACCTGATGAGCCGCGTGGTGAACGACACCAGAGATTTCGAGCTGCTCTACGCGCACATGATCCCCGACATCATCACCCACATCGTGACCTTCCTTGGCGTTCTGATCATCCTCCTTGTGATCAACTGGAAGCTTGCGCTGATCACCTGCTTCCCCATTCCCCTGATCCTTATCTCCGGTGTGATCTTCTCCAAGGTGGTTCGTCCCTTCTTCAAAAAATCCCAGGCCTTCATGGGCGAGCTGAATGCGAAGCTCCAGGACAACCTGTCCGGCATCCACGAGATCCAGTCCTTCGGCCAGGAGGCATACGAGAAAGAACAGGTCAGCGAGCGCAATTTCACCCAGGTCGAGGCAATGCTCCGCGCACTGCGCGCAAGCGCCATCTTCCATCCCAGCGTGGAATTCCTCTCCTCCATCGGTACCGTTCTGGTGGTATTTTTCGGCGGCGTTCTCGCCTACAGACAGCAGCTGTCCGTTGCAGACATCGTTGCTTTCCTGTTATATCTGTCCCTGTTCTACGCACCCATCTCCGGACTTGCGACTCTCCTCGAGAACTTGCAGCAGTCCCTGGCAGGCGCAGAGCGTGTGGCACTGATCCTTGACACTCCCTCCGAGATCACCGATGCTCCCGATGCGAAGCCTCTCACAGATGTTCAGGGTTCCATCACCTTCGACCACGTAAGCTTCGACTACGGCAACAACATCAAGGTGCTGGACGATATCTCTTTTACCTGCAAGCCCGGCATGATGGTAGCGCTGGTCGGCCCCACAGGCGTGGGCAAGACCACCATGACCCAGCTGATCTCCCGCTTCTACGAGCCCACACAGGGCCGCATTCTGGTGGACGGCAAGGACATCCGTACCGTCACCTTGGACAGCCTGCGTCAGAACATTTCCCCCGTCCTGCAGGATACCTTCCTGTTTAACGGCACCATCGCAGAAAACATCGGCTATGCCCGCCCCGACGCCACCCGCGAGGAGATCGAGGCTGCAGCACGCACCGCAAATATTCATCAGGATATCTTAGCAATGCCCGAGGGCTATGAGACCAAGGTCGGCGAGCGAGGACTTCGCCTCTCCGGCGGTCAGAAGCAGCGCGTTGCCATTGCAAGAGCGATCCTGCGCCACTCCCCCATCATCATCCTCGACGAGGCGACCGCTTCCGTGGACGTTGAGACCGAGCGCCAGATCCAGGAGGCCATCTCCGGACTCACCGGCAGCCGCACCATCGTGGCCATCGCCCACAGACTTTCCACCATCCGCAATGCAGACATGATCCTTGTGATCCACGAGGGCAAGATCATCGAGCAGGGCACCCACGAAGAGCTGGTGGCAAAAGAAGGCTTCTACTACCGCTTACAGCAGACCCAGACCAAGGCTGCCAAGGAGCTGGAGTAAGTTTTTTACATAAGAAAAAACAGATGTTGACAATTCAATTCTTTCTGTTATAAAGAGCTTTCGGAACAGGGAATTCTATGAAAATTGGGGCTGACCTTTACGGGTCGGCCCTTTTTGCATATAATTGGGTCTATGAAAAGAAATATCAGAATCATGTACCTGATGGCACTGCTGCAGGGCATGGTATTTTACGGACCCATTGCAACTCTATACAGACAGGCCCGTGGAATCTCGGTTTTTCAGATCACGATCATTGAAGGAATCTCCCTGGCGCTGTGCCTCATCCTGGAGATTCCCTGGGGAGTTATCGCAGATCGCATTGGATATCGCAGGACCATGATCATCTGTTCCTGGCTCTACTTCGTATCCAAAATTGTCTTCTGGAAAGCAACGGATTTCTCAGGCTTCCTGGCCGAACGCATCATGCTGAGCATCGTCATCGCAGGTCTCTCCGGCGTCGATTCCAGCATCCTCTATCTCTCCAACAACGGTGAGGATATGCAGAAGGTGTACGGCCGCTACCAAACCATCGGCACGCTGGGACTGCTCCTGGCCGCAGGCTTTTTCTCGCTGGTCGTGCGGGACAACTACGCGCTTGCGGGTTTCTGCACCGTCATAAGCTACGGAATTGCAGCACTGCTCTCCCTTGGCATCACAGAGGTCAAAAAATCCCCGACCGAGGCCGAGAAAGCAGAGCCGCTTCTTGCCTCCTTCCGGGAAGTCTTTCAGAACAGGACCCTGATCCTGTTCTTAGCTGCCACCGCTCTTTTGTCCGAGGCACATCAGACCATCACGGTCTTCCTGAATCAGGTAAAATACGAGAGCGTGGGCATTGGCACCTCAGCAATCGGTGTCATTTATATCATCGCAACGCTCCTTGGGCTTCTCGGTTTTTGCTCCTTCTATGTCACAAAGCACCTTGGAACACTGCGCTCCCTTGTGCTCTTCGCCCTGCTGCCCCTATGCTCCTGCATCTTACTTGGAATCACGAAGACCGCTCTTCCCGCCGTGTGCGGCGTGATGCTGCTTCGCCTCTCCGACACACTGTTCCAGCCCCTGCAGGAGGAGATCCGGAATAAGCAGGTCACCTCCGAAAACCGCGCCACTGCGCTGAGTATTTTCTCCATGCTGATCAGCACGGTGGGCATCGTGACCAATCTGATCTTCGGAAGACTCTCCGACCTGAATCTGAATGCTGCCTTCCTCTTCGGCGGCGGCATCTGTACCTTAAGCCTCATCTTCCTGGTGGTATGGTACCGGAAGAACCGATACGCCCTCTCAGAGAGCGATCCCAACTAAACGCAGAAAGCGCCCGTCCCAAAAGGGGACGAGCGCTTTTTTTGATCCTGTATAGGAGGATTATTTTTACAGATTTCTCAAGATCTCTGCGCCTGTTTTTCTCATCCACTTGTCGAGAAGTGCATAGAGAAGCGCAAGTACTGCAATCAGGATGAGCAGAGCGAAGTAGATGCCCACGAGCTTGGTGAGCAGGAAGCCGCCGAAGCCGATGCCTGCGCTGATGATCCAGCCGCCGAAGAGGAATACGAATACCGGAAGGCTCTGCTTGGCGATGGTGGCTACGTTGCTCCAGTTTAAGTTGGGGCGCACCAGGTTCAACAGAAGTCCCACAGCGCCGGTGACTGCAATGTAGAATACCACAGCGGTGAGTAAGAGCAGGATCGTGAGCACATTGAACTTAAGCAGCACGCTGAAGATCACGGTGCCGATCACTGCGGGGATCACATTCAGGATAAAATTCATCTGCTCCTTGGCCTTAAGCAGATCCTTCATTTCAATGGGAAGGCTCTGCAGGATCCACAGGCTTCTGCCCTCGATGGAGATCGCCACGGGAGTGATGCAGTTGGTAGTGATGAAGACGCCCACCAGGCCGAATACCACGAAGGGAATTGCGGATACCATAGTAGGGAAATACATTGCAAGTACATCGATATTCTCCGCAAGAGGCTCTCTGTAGAAGATCGCTGCGATGGCAACCATGGGCAGTAAGAGAAGTCCCAGACCGCCGTTTAACATCCAGGTGGCCTCAGAGGCAAAATGCTTGATCTCCCTGTTAAACAGCGCACGACCCATGGAATTAGAGGCGGACAGGCTGTCCTCCTTTAACTCTTTTCTCGCGGTTTTGGCTTCTGCCAGTGTGAACCTCTTAAAGGTCTTCGCCATGATCACAAAGCATGCTGCCGCAAGTACCAGAACCACCACGGCAAAAATAAGCAGGGGAACGATCTCGCCCGCGCAGCCGCGACCCATCATATAGATCAGGCCCAGCCACTTCTGCACCTTCTCGCCGACCACACCTAAGCTTGCCATGATATCCTCGATGGAGTTCACGATCTTAAAGTACACCACATAGTAGAGAACCAGTACTGCAAGGCTTAAAAATACGGTGAAGAAGCTCTTGCCCTTGGCCTTGGTAGCCACCAGCGCCACCACCCAGCCAAGAAGGCAGGTGAGCACGCTGACAAACAGCGCGATGAAGAAGGTCATGATCAGAGGGAACAGGAACACGCTCACGGATAACCTGTCTGTGATCATCCAGTATGCTATCACGGAAGGAATCCAGATCCAGGCGCTGTACATGAGACTTGTCACGTAGACGCCGGAGAGTCTTGCAAGAAGGAGCTTGCTGTCGGGAATGGGCAGGGATAACAACAGCTCATTGTCCTTGGGCAGATAGAGGCTTGCGTAGGTGTTGAACACACTGCCGAACACCCCAAGGGCGATGGCAAGCAGTCCCATAAGCGCGAAATACAGCCAGTTGATGCCGTTGCCTAAGATCGCGGAGCCAAGGCCGACCGCCATACTGTAAAAGGTAAAGCCAAGGAGCAGAAGAAGTCCCGCAAAGAGCAGAATGTTGGTCACGGTCTGTCTTTTTTTCTTGGCCTTGCCCGTTTTCCTGTCGATGACGTAGGACTGGAACAGCTCCAATATCTGTTTTTTGATGAGGGTCTTAAGCATTT
>JAZULD010000087.1:0-2116 GCA_045643625.1 Acetatifactor sp.
TAAAGTTCCTTTGCCCCGCACCCGGTTATGACAGACATTTTGCGATCACTCAGCATTTTGGCATCGAGATGATCGTTGTTCCCATGACTCCCCAGGGTCCCGATATGGACATGGTTGAGAAGCTTGTAGCGGAAGATGACAGCATCAAGGGTATCTGGTGTGTTCCCAAGTACTCCAACCCTCAGGGTATCTCTTACTCCGATGAGACCGTTAAGAGATTCGCCGCACTGAAGCCCGCAGCGGAAGACTTCCGTATCTTCTGGGATAACGCTTATGCGATCCATCATCTCTATGATGACAGACAGGACGAGATCCTGGAGATCTTAAGCGAGTGTGAAAAAGCAGGCAACCCCGATATGGTCTACGAGTTCATGTCCACCTCCAAGGTAAGCTTTGCAGGCGCAGGTATTGCAGCTGTTGCATCCTCCAAGGCTAATCTTGATGCGATCCGCAAGGCAATGAGCATCCAGACCATCGGTTACGATAAGGTGAACATGCTTCGTCATGTGAACTATTTTAAGAATATTGACGGCGTTATGGCCCATATGAGAAAGCATGCAGAGCTTCTGCGCCCCAAGTTTGAGGCAGTGCTCGCGACTCTGGACGCTGAACTTGGCGGACTTGAGATCGGCTGCTGGACCAGACCCAACGGCGGTTACTTTATCTCCTTCGAGGCAATGGAGGGCTGTGCAAAGGCTATCGTTGCCAAGTGTAAGGAGGCAGGTGTGACCCTGACCGGCGCAGGCGCTGTTTACCCTTACGGCAAGGACCCTAAGGATGCAAGCATCCGTATCGCTCCTTCCTTCCCCACTCCTGAGGAGATGAAGGCAGCTGCAGAGCTTTTTGTTCTCTGCGTAAAGCTTGTCAGTGTTGAGAAGCTGTTAGGTCGCTTCTAAGGGAACAAGAAGCTGTCAGGTCGTTTCTAAGGGAAAAAGAGACTGCCCAGTAGTTTGACTAAAGAGGAATTGTTCTTCATGGATGAGTTTAAGAGAATCAACAGAGAGCTGGTCTGCAAGGGCAAGGTGATCGATTTCTACCGCGATACCATGCATGTGCCCAACGGCAACACAGTCTACTGGGATCTGATCGACCACAAGGGTGCTGCCGCAGTGGTTGCAGTGTGCGATGACGGCCGCCTTCTGATGGTGCGTCAGTACAGAGGTCCCCTGGACGGTGATACTCTGGAACTGCCTGCCGGCGGACTGAACAGCAGAGAGGAGCCGACCCTTGAGGCTGCGGTGCGCGAGCTTGAGGAGGAGACCGGCTGCAAGTGCGAGCACATCGAGTTCCTGATGTCCATGTATGCGTCCCCCGCCTTCAGCAATGAGAGAGTGGACATTTATGTGGCAACAGACTTAAGCGCGGGAGAACAGCATCCGGACGAGGACGAGTTCCTGAACGTGGAGGCATACACGATCGCGGAACTGAAGCAGATGATCTGGGACGGCCGCATTCAGGACTCCAAGACGATCTGCGGTATCTTAGGATATGCCGCAAAATACAACAAAGAATAATTTATGATCCCCGAGACGCTCGGGGATCTTTTTTGTGGGTTTACATATTTACTGAAAAAACAAGGCAAATATATCGATTTTCCGAAAATTAACGGTTCTTCGCTTGCAATTTAAATTGAACTCAATTATAATGTATACAAATTTTGTACGCTTTTGGGGAAAAGCAGAGGGGAGAACAGTATGGAACAGGCTATAGATGCATTTATATCCTTTATGGGTGATACCATGAAAAAGTCTGAGAATACCCTGCTGTCTTACCGACGCGACTTAAGCAAACTGTGTGCCTATGCTAAGGCGGCAGGCGTTTCGGGTGTGCCCGGAGCCGAGCTTCTGGAGCGCTACGTGGAGGAGATGAAGTCACAGGACTTAAAGCCCACCACCATCTCCAGAAATGTTGCAAGCATTCGCTCCTTTTACAAATACCTGGGCAGAGACGATGAGAAGATCAGAGAGACCATCGACGGTCTGAAGGCTCCCAAAGTGGAGAAGAAGAGCCCCGATGTGCTCACAGTGGAGGAGATGCAGAAGCTTCTTGCGGGACCTGACGGCGGTTCCCCGAGGGAGATCAGAGACTGAGCAATGCTGGAGCTTCTCTATGCAAC
>JAZULD010000088.1:0-8941 GCA_045643625.1 Acetatifactor sp.
CCCTTCTCGTCGTTGTAGATATAAGCCTTCATTTCGAACAGGTCGATAATTCCCTTGAAACTATCTTCCTTGCCGATAGGAAGCTGTAAGCAGATAGCATTCTTACCAAGTCTGGTACGAATCTGATCAACTGCTGCGTAGAAATTAGCACCAAGGATGTCCATCTTGTTGATGAAAGCCATACGAGGTACGTTGTAGGTATCAGCCTGACGCCATACGTTCTCGGACTGAGGCTCTACACCACCCTTAGCACAGAAAACACCAACAGCGCCATCCAGTACACGTAAGGAACGCTCAACCTCTACGGTGAAGTCTACGTGACCGGGAGTATCAATGATGTTGATACGATGCTCAAGAGCTCCGGGAAGGGGCTTGGTCTCCTTCTCCAGGGTCCAGTGGCAAGTGGTAGCTGCAGATGTAATGGTAATACCTCTTTCCTGCTCCTGCTCCATCCAGTCCATGGTAGCAGTACCGTCATGGGTATCACCGATCTTGTAATTAACACCAGTATAATAAAGGATACGCTCGGTGGTGGTAGTCTTACCAGCATCGATATGAGCCATAATACCAATATTTCTGGTTCTCTCTAACGGATATTCTCTTCCAGCCAAGATTTGTTTTCCTCCCAATTGTTCAGCAAGTACATGTAAGACTATAAGGCATACAAACGCATTGCTGTCTTTTCAAAAATATGTCGAATCGTCTCGGCTGTCCGATTAGAAACGATAATGTGCAAAAGCCTTGTTTGCTTCTGCCATCTTGTGCATATCTTCTTTTCTCTTTACTGCAGCACCGGTATTGTTTGCTGCATCAAGGATCTCGTTTGCAAGTCTGTCTTCCATGGTCTTCTCGCTTCTCTTACGAGAGAACATGGTCAGCCAACGCAGACCAAGAGCCTGACGTCTGTCAGCTCTTACCTCGATAGGTACCTGATAGGTAGCACCACCGATACGTCTAGCCTTAACTTCCAGTACAGGCATGATGTTGTTCATTGCCTGCTCGAATACTTCAAGAGCGGGCTTGCCAGCCTTCTCTTCAACCTTTGCGAATGCATTGTACACGATCTTCTGAGCTACACCCTTCTTACCATCAAGCATGATGTTGTTGATGAGCTTAGTAACTACCTTATTGTTGTATAAAGGATCTGCCAATACATCTCTCTTCTGAATATGTCCTTTACGTGGCACGTTTCTTCCCTCCTTACCAATGTGACCGGTCTATAGACCGGCGTGTAATAAATCATCGGTACTCACATGTGTTTCCCCAAGTGTTCGCGCTGTTATATCTGTACTACAGAATTCCAACACTTCTCTTAGTTTCGTTGTTGTGGTACTTCGCCCGTCTGCCTGCTATGCCGCATTGCACACGAGCAGCCCTAATGCGCGTAAGCTGTTATTACTTCTTACCTGCCTTAGGTCTCTTGGCGCCGTACTTGGAACGTGCCTGCTTTCTGTTTGCTACACCTGCAGTATCAAGAGTACCACGGATGATGTGATATCTGGTACCGGGTAAGTCCTTTACTCTACCGCCTCTGATCAGAACAACGCTGTGCTCCTGCAGATTGTGGCCTTCACCGGGAATGTAGCTGGTAACTTCGGTTCCGTTGGAAAGTCGTACTCTGGCGATCTTTCTCAGAGCAGAGTTAGGCTTCTTAGGGGTAGCAGTCTTAACAGCGGTACATACTCCACGCTTCTGAGGAGCGGAGATGTCGGTTGCCTTCTTGTGAAGAGAGTTGTAACCCTTCTGAAGAGCAGGTGCTGTAGACTTCTTAACTGCGGTCTGGCGTCCCTTTCTTACTAACTGGTTAAATGTCGGCATTCTGTTTCACCTCTTTCTTATTAAAAAATGATTGTTTCCTGCTGCCGCTGTGCCCTCTTCAGGTTCTCATAAGCCGGGGAATACCGGTCCCCAAGTTCATGACACACCAAAAAAAAGCATCCGCGCGCATGCTATATCAGTATAGCCGTTCGTGGATGCCTTGTCAATCATTTTTACTTATTTTTCTGCGATTTCGCAGGTTTTTATCGGGAAGACCGGGGAGCGCTTATGCGGTAGCCTTCTTCATCGCTGCGTCCTGTTTCATAGCTGCGTCCTGCTTCTCCATTTCCAGGATCCTCATCTTGACGTTGTGGCTCTCGATGAGTTTGCAGACGGATGCGGAGGCAATGATGATGATACCCAGGAACACCAGCATCTGTTCATACCAGGGACCGATCGCGATCAGAACAAGACCGATCAGATAACTGGATAATACAGAACTGAAATCATTTTTCATAAGTTACCTCCGTTTCCGGCAAGCTTCGCGCTGCCATATAAAAAACTTCCTAATTCTAATATGTACTGCTTAGTATGCGTCCTTGTGGGTCAGGATGACCGCAACGGTCTTAAAGAGGATCTCGATGTCCAGCAGTAAGGACCAGTTGTCGATGTACTTCACATCCAGCTCGACGATCTCGTCGAAGTTGTCGATGTTGCTTCGGCCGCTTACCTGCCACATGCCGGTAAGACCGGGCTTGATGCTGATGCGGCGCCACTGTTTTCTCTGATACTTCTCAACCTCGTCCAGTGTAGGGGGTCTGGTACCGACCAGACTCATGGAACCGCCGACGATGTTGAAGAACTGAGGCAGTTCGTCGATGCTTAACTTGCGGATGATCTTGCCCACTCTTGTGATGCGGGGGTCGTCCTTCATCTTAAACATGACACCGCCATCCACCTCGTTGAAGGCCATCAGTTCCTTCTTGCGCTCCTCGGCATCGATATACATGCTTCGGAACTTGTAGATCTTGAACCGGCGTCCGTTCTGGCCTACGCGGATCTGCTTGAAGATAACAGGTCCGGGAGAATCAAGCTTGATCGCAATGGCTGTGATCAGCATGATGGGGGAGGAAAGAATTACTCCCACCAGACCGCCGATGATGTCCATGATGCGCTTGATCACCTGCTCGTAGACATTTAAGGAGATGGTATGGTATGTGATGATGGGATAAGTTCCCACCGTACTTACGTAGCTGTCTGCACCGTGGCGCTTGTAGAGGTCCACGATGATTCTTACGGTAACACCCATGTCGATGCACAGGTTGATAAAATGCTGGGTAAAAGGAAGCTCGTCGCCCTGCTTCTGCAGGATGTAGACCTGATCCAGATTATAATCCCTGATCAGCTCCTCGAGATTCTCCAGACATCCGATGTAATGGTAACCTTCGCTGCCCTCAAGGTCCTCCTTGTGCATTGCGATGTAGCCCAGCACATCGATATGGATACTGGTCTTCTCCATAAAGTAATCAAACTTGTTGAAGGAACCGTACTTGCCGACAAAAGCGGTTCTGGGCGCCCTCTTGCTTCTCGCCCTGGCCATGAAGGGCTTATAGAGGAAGATCTTCAGGCAGATGATCACATAAGTGATGACGAGGAACATGACGTACAGTCGTCTTCCGGCATAGCTGTGATCCACATAGTACATTGTGACCGCGGAAGCGACTGCTGCCAGGAAGAAGGATCTCGTCACCTTGCGGTGCACGCGGTCCAGGTAGTAGAACATCGTCACATTATACAGATAACCTTCTTTATTGGCAAGCAGATATACCATCGTAAACACAAGAGCAACTGCGGTAAAACCGATAATGCTCTCCCTGTTCCAGTATCCCCAGCATACGAGAATATTCAATCCGTATGCAGCGGCTACCAGTAATGTATCCAGTATTACTTGTCTTGTATTGGTGTTCGCACCTGAATTTGAGCGATTCAAAACCTCTTCCCCCCACTACAGACTATCGTCAATCTATATTATAGATGCATAATTTTTCAAAGTAAACACTTTACTTGCGAAAATCTAACAAAAATGTTAGAATTTCTATACGGGTATTATAATATCGTTAAATATTACTTTTTTGATATTGTGAAAATTCGTAGATAAACTGTGAAATCTTTATTTTTGATACGCTAAGGAGGCGCGAATCATGCATAATCTACTCTTGATCGACGACGATGCAGAAGTACTGGAGGTCAACAAAAAATTCCTGACCAAGCAGGGCTTCAATGTTTACACCACATCAAAGGCCAAGGAGGGAGTTGTTCTTGCCAAGAAGATCGAGCCCGACTGCATCCTGCTTGACATCATGATGCCCGATCTGGACGGCTACCAGGTATGCCAGAAGATCCGCACCTTCTCCAACTGCCCCATCATCTTCCTGACCGGCAAGAGCTCCGAGGATGACAAGATCAACGGCCTGATCACCGGCGCCGACGACTATATCGTCAAGCCCTACAGCCTGCGCGAGTTAAAGGCAAGAATCGATGTGATCCTCAGAAGATTCAATATGTCCAAGCCTCAGGAGAACAACAACGTGCTCGTCTTCGGCGACCTGAAGATCGACAAGCTGGCGCACAAGGCACTTTTCGAGGATGAGGACTTAGGTCTCACCAACCGCGAATACGAAGTGCTTCTCTATCTTGCCACCCATCCCAACGAGGAAGTTACCTTCGAGGAGCTGGGCACCGCACTCTTCGGCGCTTACATGGAGGCAGACCGCCGCTCCGTCATGGTAAATGTGAGCCGCCTGCGCAAGAAGTTCGAGGGCAACTATGTTCTCGAGAACATGATCGAGACCGTATGGTCCAAGGGCTATAAATTCATCGCCAAATAACACTTTTGAACATTAAGGAAGGATCTTTCACCCCATGGAGAAGAAACCTTTTGAAAAAAATACGTTCATGCAGCCGGAGATCGAGAGCGACACCCTAGCCTCCCTCTCCCGCAAGCTGATCATCACCACCAACCGTCTCACCATGGCCAACAGTGAGCTCGAGCGCCTGCAGCAGGAGCGCACCGAGATGATCGCCAATATCTCTCACGACCTGCGCGCGCCCATCACCGCCATCCGCAGTGCCCTGGACATGTTAAACGCCCAGGAGGACCCCGACGAGAAGGAGATGCTCGACGCCCTTCATCTGATCGACCGCCGCACCGCCACCTTAGAGAGCATGATCAACGACATGCACTACCTCTTCTGCGTGGAGGATTCCGCCCGTGCCCTCGACACTCAGATGATCATGGCTGCACCCTTCCTCGAGGAGTATTTCTACGATGCCATCGTGGACACCAGATACGACGATCACGACATGCAGCTGGACGTTCCCCTGGAGCTTGACTGTTTCATCAACATCGACGTGCAGCGAATGATCCGCGTGCTCGACAATCTTTTTACCAATGCAGCCAAGTACTCAGGCTCGGGAAGCTCCATCACCCTGAAGGCCGGCTTAAGTGAAGACAGGGATTTCGTGGAGATCTCCGTCATCGACAACGGCGTGGGCATCCCTGAGGAATCCCTCAGTAAGATCTTCAGCAGGACCTACACCGTCTCAAGCGCCCGCACCCCCGGTGCCACCTCCGGAAGCGGCCTCGGCCTCGCCATCGTACAGGCAGTCGTTGAGAAGCTTGACGGCACCATCGTCTGCGAAAGCGAACTCGGCAAGGGCAGCACCTTCCGCATCAGCCTTCCCGCAGTATATATGTAACAGAGAATACTATGCCCGAGTCACGCCCATCCGGCAGTTGCTCGGGCAAATATAATAAAAAAAAGAACGGAGGTGTCCCTATGAGCGGCTTATATGGCTATTTCAAGCCTCTTACA
Source organism: Acetatifactor sp. (assembly GCA_045643625.1). GTDB lineage: Bacteria > Bacillota > Clostridia > Lachnospirales > Lachnospiraceae > Acetatifactor. The sequence goes on from JAZULD010000088.1 coordinate 5,634, forward strand.
GGAGAACCCGTACCCGCAGAGGACTTCAGACGCATGAAGCTCTGGAACAGCCCCTACGGAACGGAATTACAGAACGAAACAACACAGGCAGGCCTTGGTCTCGGCTGCTGCTATGAGAATCTCTCTCATCAGGCTCTGACAGGCTCTGCCCTTCTTACAAAAGGCAGCAAAACCGCTGCCATCGACTCTCTTCTCTACAACAGGGACGAACTCATCGCAGAGCACTCTTTTGCGGAGGATCTCCCCAACGAGGAGATGCTTTTTACTCTTGTAAGAGAAAAAGGCGTGCAGTCCCTTAAGAACGTAAACGGTGACTTCGCAGGCGCCATCTACGACGAGGCGACCCACACTCTCACACTTTTCCGCGATCACATGGGCGTACGTCCTCTTTACTACTACTGCAAGGATGACACCGTAGCTTTTGCTACCGACATCCGCGGCATCCTGGCTCTTTCGGAGGTCGATGTTGCAGTTGACGAGGACCAGCTGTATATGAAGGTTGCCGGCTATTGCTCTCTGGATGCGGTGCGTACCGAGTTTCAGTACATTCTCTGCGTTCCCCCTGCAGGAAGCGTTACCTTCTCCTTTGGCGCTGACGGCAAGGTGAAAGCGCAGGAACAGACCTACTGGCAGGTTGCCTCCCGCAAGATCCGCTTAGGCTCCGAGAAGGAATATCAGAACCGCCTTCGCGAGCTTGTCACCGATTCCATCAAGCGCAGACTGGATGCAACTCCCTTAGGTATCGGAGCCGAATTGTCCGGCGGTCTTGATTCCAGCGTCATCAGTGTCCTCATCGCACGTCTCGGCAGAGAATGCACTTACTTCTCCTGGTCCAAGGACCCCGCGGAGCATCCCCTGGTAGAGAATGACGAACGTCTGGTTATTCAGGAGATCTGCGAGAGGGAGAATATCTCCTGTCATTTCAGCAACATGCGTTTGAACTGCGCCAAAATGAAGGACACACTTCGCGCCATGGGACTTGATCCGGACGAGGCAGATCAGATCGCCGTCGACTGTGTACTGCCTCCCTTCATCAACACCGCCATCATCAGCGAAGCATCTCAGTATGTTCACGAACAGGGCGGCCGCATCGTCTTTACCGGTCACGGCGGAGACGAAGGTGTCAGCCACCGCTGCAACCCCTTCGAACTCTTCTACAACCATGAATACTACCGTTTCTTCCGCCACATGTGGACCACCACAGCCGGCAAGAAGCTGTACCGCGCGCGAAAGACCCTGAAGAAAAGCTTCAATGTTCTGAAAGAGGGCAAGAATTTCTGGCTGAAACCCATGCAATTCGGCATGGGCTGTGAGGAACTGCTCCACAAGGAGTTTCGTGCCAGATACGCGGATAAGAAAATGCCCATCTTCACCTTTGCCTTCGATCCTGCGCACTATGTGAAGGTAGGCGGCAGCCGCAACCGCATGGACAACGTAGCACTCTTAAGTGCCTACTCCGGGGCAAGATATATGCTCCCCTATCTGGACTATCGTGTAATAGACTATGCACTGTCCATTCCCAGACACCTCTACTTACACCGCAACCAGAACCGTTACATCTTCAGAGAAGCTTTCAAGGATTGCCTTCCCAAGGCTCTCTACCATCTGCGCAACAAGGAGACCGCCAGCATTCGCGGTTTCAAGCCCAATCCCAACCGCGATGCCAACTTCTTCTCTCTGAGGAACGATGTGTTATCTCATCTGGATCGCCAATTCTGGGCATCCTATCTGGACCTTGATTACATTGATGCCTGGGCCTCCTCCACAGATTCCATGGACGATGAGACCTACAACCGCAACAATGACATTCTGATCGACTTACTCTATCCGGTCTGCCTCACCAACGCAGTCACCAAGGCCCGCAGCGTCAAATAGCTTCATATGCACAGCAGTCTCTCAGGCTGCTGTGTTATTTTGTGCCCGGATGGTCACATAGGGATAATTTGTATGTTTTCAGGTATAATTGGCGTGACCGCATAATTGTTTTCCGCCTCAAAATATAGTAAACTTAACATAGAAGATGAAGCAGTTTTGACTCGCTTCACAGGCAAATCAATACTATTAATGGAGGAAAAAAAGATGAAAAAGTGGAACACTCCCGAAGTGAACGAGTTAGACATCAACGAGACCGCCAACGGTAAGTACAGTTTCTTCTATGAGAGCTACTTGACCCACGGCTGCGGATCGGGCGACGAACATGCAGGCGGACATGAGGCAACCATGCCCGACGAAGTCGAGCAGACATCATAAGCCGTCTTCCGGATAGCAAATGAATCGGAGCGCATAAGCGTTTCAAAATAAACCAAACAGGAGGAAAAAAACATGAGAAAATGGAACAGCCCTAAGGTAGATGAATTATGCATCGCAGAGACCGCTAACGGCCTTTTCTGCAGCTACTATGAGTCTTGCCTGGTTTATCACAACGATACTCCCGGTCGTGAGGAGACTCCCGCAGAGGCAGATCCCGAGCAGGAATCATAAAAAAGACGCAATGCGAAAGCCCCTTGCCATGCATGGGGCTTTTTTGATTCACTAAATATTGCACGCATTTCCACGTTATATAGCAAAATTCAGCAAATATCTATCATTTCTGTTACATTCTTTGAAATCGTAATAATTGAGGCGTATGATGAGACCATAACCAGAGAAACAGAACGCGTAAGCGCTCCGGATGATCATTTTATGGAGGAGAATAATTATGAGAAAGTGGAATACCCCTGTAGTAGCTGAACTCGACATCACCGCAACCGCTAACGGTTGTTTCAAGTGGTATTATGAGTCTTGCCTGACCCATGGCTGCAGCCATGACGAGCCCGGTCGTGAAGAGACCCCCGAAGAAGGTCCCGAGAACGATCCTTCCTAATTGTTAGTTGGGTCATTACACCAAGTGAACAATATGAAAGCCCTTGCCTCACGGCAAGGGCTTTTTTTTGCTGCCTTTGTTAATTTGGGACCTGCATACCGGCCGGGCCTTCGCCCTCCGGTTCGTCTGTCGGTCCTTCCCCTCCATTTTCTAACAGCGTTGATATACCTGTAACATATGTGATAGACGTGTTTCAAATCTGTTATATTGTTTGAAATCAAAATATTCAGAGTGTATGATAAGACCATAACAAAGCAAGAGACGCGTAAGCGATCTTACATAATTCAACTAATTGGAGGACATAAAAATGAGAAAGTGGAACACACCTGTAGTATCTGAGTTAAACATCACCGAGACCGCTGACGGTTTCTTCAACATCAACTGGGAGACCCCCTTCGATGTTATCGGTCACAAGAGCGATAAGAAGCCTGTAACTCCTTCCGAG
>JAZULD010000089.1:0-30673 GCA_045643625.1 Acetatifactor sp.
TGATGGAAAAAACACTGGTAGGGATGTACGCGGAAACGCCGCCTGCCTGGGACTCGATGATGGGAAGCGCGGTGAGGGAACCTCCGCCGTACTCTTCGTTCATTCTTGCCGCACGCTCAAGGAGTCTTGAGTGCAGATAGAAAACATCACCGGGATATGCCTCACGGCCCGGAGGACGTCTCAGAAGTAAGGAGAGTGTACGGTATGCGGCAGCATGCTTACTCAAGTCGTCGTAGACAACAAGAACATCCTCTCCGTTCTCCATCCACTCCTCACCGATGGCGCAGCCTGAGTAAGGAGCAATATACTGCAGGGGAGCAAGGTCGCTTGCGGTACTTACCACGATGGTGGTGTATGCCATAGCGCCGTATTCCTCCAGAGTCTTAACAATGTTGGCAACGGTAGAAGCCTTCTGACCGATGGCAACATAGATACATTTCACATTCTGACCCTTCTGGTTGATGATGGTATCCAGCGCGATGGCTGTCTTACCGGTCTGACGGTCGCCGATGATCAGCTCACGCTGACCTCTGCCAATGGGAACCATGGAGTCGATCGCCTTGATACCGGTCTGAAGAGGGGTATCAACGCTCTTACGGGTGATAACGCCGCTTGCAACACGCTCGATCTTGCGGTACTTGTCGGTGGCAAGAGGACCCTTGCCGTCAACAGGCTGACCCAGTGCGTTGACAACTCTTCCGAGAAGGGCGTCACCTACAGGCACTTCAACGACGCGGCCGGTGGTCTTGACCAGATCACCTTCGTTGATATTTCTGGAATTGCCGAGCAGTACGACGCCGACGATATCTTCCTCAAGGTTGAGGACCATGCCGTAGACTTCGCCGGGGAACTCAAGAAGCTCACCCTGCATGGCATTCTCCAGACCGTGAACACGAGCGATTCCGTCTGCCACCTGGATGACTGTACCGACGTCGGATACATCCATCTGCAGGGCAAATCTCTGAATCTGCTCTTTGATCACTGAACTTATTTCTTCAGGTCTTAAATTCATGGATCTGTGCACCTTTCCTCCGATTGGACTAGTCCAGTCGGATCTGTAATAATTCCTTTTTCATTTCTTCCAATTTCGTACGGACACTGCCGTCAACGATCCTGTCGTTGATGCGGATCTTGATGCCGCCCAGAAGCTCGGGCTCCACAGAAAAACTCATGTCGAGTTCGTTGTAGTGGGTGGTCTCAAGCAGGCGCTCGTGAATGCGTGCCTTCTGCTCGTAGGTGAGCTCCACGGCACTTGTCACTTCCGCCTTGCCGATCTTGTTGATGGCCTTTAACTTGTCCAGGAAATATTTAAAAATATCGGGCAGGTCTGTGTATCTGTCCTGGTGGATCACCAGTTCAAACAGTCCCATCAGTTCGGGGCAGACCCAGCTTCCGAAAATATTGCGAAGCACATCGATCTTCTCGGAGCGCAGCACAACGGGGTGCAGCATCAGCTTGTCGAGCTCCGGGTTATCGCGGACGATCCTTCGAACGGTCGTGATCTCCTCGATGAGCTCACGGCTTCTCTTCTCGTTCTCCTCGGACTCCATGATTGCCTGAAACAGGGCTTCGCCGTATACTTTTGCAACTACTTCAGCCATGTGTCCTCTCCCAGCTCGTTCAGAGTCTCGTTCAGAAGTCTGTCGTCCATCTCAGCGTCCATGGAATTGCCCACAACGCGCTCAGCCATAGCAGCAGCGACATTGATGATCTCGTTCTTGATATCATCGGACATCTTCTGCTTCTCCAGGTCGACCTCAACGCGGGCTCTGTTCAGGATGCGGTGTGCCTCCTCCTTCGCCTCTGCAACGATCATATTCTCGTTGGCAAGACCCTTTCTGCGGGCCTCGCTTAAGATCGCCTCAGCCTCACGATCGACATTCTTCAGCTTCTTCTCGTACTCAGCCTTCATCTCGGACGCCTGCTCCATATCGGTGCGGGCGGACTCGAGCTCTTTTCTGATCTTCTCTTTTCGCTCGTTGAGCATCTTCCTGGCCGGCTCGAACAGGAAATAACTCATAACTGCGAACAGCGCAAAGACAGCTATGAGCGTCAGCACGGAATCGGCCAGAGTCTGCCAGTCGATACCGAACACGCGGTCATAGGTCTCTACTGCGGTCAATAAAATCATTCTGATTCTCCTTTCCGATAATCGTCGGACCGATGATTACCAAAGAAGAGGCTTTACAAACAGTAACAGGATAGCGACGATCAGACCGTACAGACCGGTGGTCTCCGCAACTGCCTGTCCCATGATCATGGTAGAAGTGATGCTGGACTTGGCACCGGGGTTGCGTCCTACGGCTGCTGCCGCATGACCTGCTGCGATACCCTGGCCGACACCGGGACCGATACCGGCGATAACTGCCAGACCGGCACCGATTGCTGAACATCCTAAGATAAAGTTTTCATTGAAATCCATTGTATTTTCCTCCTGTTTTTTATTGCAGTGAACACTGCAGGGGTTTCGTGTTTGATTTATAATGTCTGCCGACTACTCTTCGCTGCCGATGGCGCTGTTGACGAAGTTCATGGTCAGCATACAGAATACGTAAGTCTGGATCGCTCCCGAGAAGAGATCGAAGTATACGTGGAACGCTGCGGGCCAGATGAGAGCCACCCACTTGAGCATTCCGTAGACGAGGGTCATGATGATGGTTCCGGAGAGCACGTTCGCAAAAAGACGAAGGGACAGTGACACGGGAACCGCCAGCTCACTGATCAGGTTGATAGGCACCCAGATCGGCAGCCAGGGGGGCAGGGGCGAACATAAGTCGCGCCAGATCATCTTGGGTGTCTGGAATCTGATCTGATTATAGTGGATCAGGAAAAAGGTGATCAGACCTAAAGGGAAGGTCACACCGTAGTCCGCGGTGGGAGGTCTTAATCCCAGCAGACCGGAGAAGTTGCTTAACAGTATGAAGATAAAAATGGTACCGATATAGTTGCGGTATGCGGGAGCGTTCTTGCCCATGTTGGTGTCCACCATGGCGTCCAGCTTCTCGACGATGAGCTCGATCACGTTCTGCACGGGACCGGGGACCTCGGTTCCCTTCTTCATCACACTGCCTGCCCAGATCGACAGACCCATCAGGATCAGCACCACGATCAGCAGACTGACATGAGTCGTGGTGATCCACACCTCATGTCCGAAAAAATTATATTTCAGCAGGCCGTGGATCATTACATCGATGTCGTTGCCTGCGGATAACATAATACCCATTGACTATTCCTCCTCTTCCCTCGCAGGAAGATCTTCCTGCCCGTTATCGGGCTCTATAATAGGTTCGCTTCCTGTCGCTGCCTCCGGATCCTCTCCGCGGGCGGCGGCTTCACGCGCTTCCATTTCTTCCAATTCTTCAAGCGACATGGGCACGGGGTCCGTCTCGCCGAACAAGTGATTGACGATCCTGTGTGTGGTGGGCTGCAGATAGACCGTACCCTTAAGGCTCATATAGCCCAGGAACACGACCAGGGGATGAAACACCTTCGTGTAACCCGCACCCGCAAGGATCAGTACCAGTGCCGCATATCTGACCAGATACCCTCTGAAGATCATCTTCTGTGCCGACTCGGGATCGTAGTCCAGCGCCCGGTCAAGCGTGCGGTACATATGCAGAGTGGCAAGCACTGCCAGTAGTACGCCCAGCCACAGCGCAATGCTGTAGGTGAGCTTATTTTTTGCAAAAAACAGGCCTATGATCTCGCAGACCGCTCCGTAGACGAGCATTCCGCTGTGCATTTCAAGCAGTGTCCGGTTGGCTGACTTCAATCTCCCGATCAATCCTTAGCCTCCTTATCCGCCGCTTCGTCCATCATCGCCTTCAGCTCTTCAAGCTTCGCTTCCGCCTCGGGGCTGTGCTGCTCCTTCGCTTCCTCATCGAAGATGCGCTTCGCCATGCGGTAGACGTTCTGTCCTCCCGCAACAGCTCCCACAACAAAGCAGATCAGGGTGATATAACCTGTGTGGAACTTCCCGTCCAGGTAGATTCCGAGGGCGCACATGATGCCGATGGGCACCAGCATATTGATGCCGAACTGCGTCACCATCATCAGGGAACGAAATACACTTTTGTCGTAGGGCTTGTCCTGTCGCATATATAGTTTCCCTTCGTGCACATGCACTGTTTTTTCATAGTTGCAAAAATTAACCTATGATATATTATAATCAAATCTCACAAAATGTCTATAGAAATCCTTGTCACAATCCACAAAAAAAGTTGATATATTTTGCGAAAGCACATTGACTTTCCTGTGGAAGCGGAAGTACTATTTTCTTATATTTTTCAATCGGAAACGGGCCGCAATCGTCCCCGAAAAGCGAGGTATTATCATGGAACCTTTAATGATCTATCGCAAAAGAATCATCCCCAACGAGTGCATCCTTCTGAAGAATGACACCATCGTTTCGGCGGACGACAAGGTGATCGTCACCAAGTGGCAGACCATCAATCCCAAGGTGGAATTCTCCCACGGCTGCTCCTGCTACTTCCTGGATCAGGGCATCAAGGTGAGCAAATTCCTGCGCCATGACGGATCCCTCCTGTACTGGTACTGCGACATCGTTGATTACGATTACAATGCGGAAGAGAACACTCTGGTGGTAACGGATCTTCTCGCCGATGTCATCGTGCGTCCCGACGGCACCTCCAAAGTCCTGGACCTTGACGAGATGGCAGATGCCTTAAACGACGGCCTGATCACCACCGAGCAGATCAGCACCGCGCTGCGCCGCTTAAACGACCTGCTGACCGTGATCTACCGCGACCGCTTCGACCGCCTGCAGGCATACCTGGAGGGGATCGAGTAAGCTCCGCCTACAGACATATCCGGAGGGGATCGAGTAAGCCCCGCCCGCTTTGGATTCGGATCTCACTTCCTGTCGGACAGTTTCGCAGCGGCTTCACCCCTTCCCATAATATTTTACAAAAGAACAATTTATACCTATATATAAACAAAACCCCCGCAGACTTCCTCGTCTTCGGGGGTATTTTGATGCATTCATGTATTCTTAATAGAAAATATGGTTGCCGATCCTGATGCCCGTAAGTCCTTCCACGGGGGTGCGGAAGTATACGCAGTTGCCCACGTTGGTCACGCCTGCCATGGCCTCGTCCGCTGCCTGGTAGCATCTCGCGGTGGCTCTGTCGCTTGCAAGGGCAAGTTCAAGACGTCCGCTGGCCGCGGGTGAGAACTGGCTCTTCTGGTAGATCACACCGGAAACGGTTGAAGGGTACACAGAGCTTAACACTCTGTTGATCACTACGCTTCCCACCGCCAGCTGGCCCTCGTAGGGTTCGCCTCCGGCCTCGCAGTAGATCAGGTTGGCAAGAAGCTTGCGGTCGCCCTCCTCGAAGGTCACATCACCGATGCTCCTCCAGACACTCTGGGCTGCCTTGGCGGAGAGTCTGATCTCCTCCTCCAGCTTCTTCTTAAGATATGCCAGATCTTCTTCTTTTTTCTTGATCTCAGCCTCGTACTCCTTGGCCTTCTTCTCCGCGTCGGAGATCTGATCGGAGTACTGGTTGATGGCGCCGTTTGTCTGGCCGATCAGGCCTTCCAGCTTCGCCCTGTCGGCTTCCGCCGCAACCTTTAAATTGTCAAGCTCCACCTTCTCTGCCTGAAGCGTCGCCTCGACCTCCTCGGTGCGCTTGCGCCACTCCATGCACTCGGTGAATTTATTCAGTCCGTAGTCCGCGATCTTGTCAAAACAGTCCGCGGCGTTCAGCATCTCGGAGAAGCTTCCCGTGCGAAGGAGCGCATTCAGGGCACTGGCGTCATGCATCATGTACATGCTTCTTGCGTGGCTCACCATGTAGGCATACTGGAGCTCCTCCTGTGCCATGGCATCCGCAAGCTCCGCCTGGGTGTCGGCGATCTCGCCCTCCTTGACCTCGATCTGATTCTCAAGATCGCTTAAATGGTCCAGGACCTCCGTCATCTGCGCGTTCAGCTCGGCGAGCTGGCTCTGCAGGTTCTTTTTCTGGCCCTTCAAGCCCTTCAGGTCCTTGTTGGTCTCATCCAGCTGACCCTTTAATTCCTTCTTCTCGTTCTCTGCTTCTTTGATCTGTTCCTGTGTGCTCTTGGCCGCCTCTGCGGTCACACCGGACTGAGTCAGGGTCGTGAGCGTCAGCAAAGCGACACAAAAACATACGATCATTCTCTTGTATCCCCTCACTTTGCGCCTCACTTCCTTTCAAACTCGTCTGCCTGTCGGTGGGGTTCCGGCAGGCAGTCTTTTTTCCGTATTAAACGTCGATCGAGAGCGTCTTTCCGGTGCTCTCATAGGGGTAGTACTTCACGCCGGCCGCGTCAAACATGCGCTTGGCCGCGCGGTTGGAAGGGGTTCCGTCATACTTGTCGCTTCCGTAGATCACGCAGCGGATGCCGACCTGAATGATGGCCTTGGCACATTCGTTGCAGGGGAACAGGGACACATAGAGCTTGGTTCCCTCCAGGGATCCGCCTCTGTAATTGATGATGGCATTCAGCTCACCGTGAGTGACATAGGAGTACTTGGTCTCCGCCTCATCGCCCTCTCTGTCCCAGGGGAAAACATCATCCGAGCAGCCTCTCGGAAAACCGTTGTAGCCCATGGACAGGATCTTATTGTCGTCGCTGACGATGCAGGCACCCACCTGTGTGTTGGGGTCCTTAGAGCGCATGCCGGACAGCTGCGCCACGCCCATGAAATACTCATCCCAGCTGATATAACCTTTTCGCTTCATTCCCATGTGAAAAGTACCGCCTTCCCAAAGCCTTTCGTCAGGCAAAAATTACTTGGTGCCGAAAATACGGTCGCCTGCGTCGCCCAGACCGGGAACGATGTAGCAGTGATCGTTGAGCTTCTCATCCAGAGCGCCGATGTAGATATCAACATCGGGATGTGCTTCCTGCATAGCCTTAACGCCCTCGGGAGCAGCGATGATGCACATAAAGTGGATATTCTTGCAGCCCTTAGCCTTCAGCATATCGATTGCTGCGATGGAGGAGCCGCCGGTTGCCAGCATGGGATCTACTACGAATACTTCTCTCTCGTCGCAGTCTGCGGGCAGCTTGCAGTAATACTCTACGGGCTTCAGGGTCTCGGGATCTCTGTAAAGGCCGATGTGACCAACCTTTGCTGCGGGGATCAGAGCGAGCATACCGTCAACCATGCCAAGACCTGCTCTTAAGATAGGAACGATAGCGAGCTTCTTGCCGCTTAACTCCTGAACGGTGGTCTTGCAGATAGGGGTCTCGATCTCAACGGGAGTGGTCTTTAATACTCTGGTTGCCTCGTAACCGATGAGCATAGCGATCTCGCTGATGGTCTGTCTGAAATCCTTGGTACCGGTCTCGATTCTGCGGATAAAACCGATCTTGTGCTGGATCAGGGGATGATCCATAACTACTACTTTTGCCATAAGTAACTTCCTCCTAAATATTTAAAACAAAATTAGTTCCAGCTCTCAATGAGATCCACACGTCTCTGATGGCGCTCCTCACCTGAGAAAGCGGTATTCAAAAAGGTGTCTACGATCTCCATTGCAAGGTTCTCGCCTACGATTCCGGCGCCCATTGCAAGAACGTTGGCGTCGTTGTGAAGTCTGGTCAGCTTGGCGGAAACACTGTCTGCACAGAGTGCGCAGCGAATGCCTGCTACCTTGTTGGCGGTAATGCTGATGCCGATACCGGTGGTGCAGATAACGATGCCCTTCTCGCAGCTGCCGTCAGCCACTGCTGCAGCTACTGCATGTCCGTATACAGGGTAGTCGCAGCTTGCCTTGCTGTCGCATCCCATGTCCTTCACCTCGTATCCTGCCTCAGTGAGGTGCTTTACGACCTTCTCCTTCAGATCGTATCCGCCGTGATCGCTTCCGATTGCTATCATGATAGAATCCTCCTTATTGTGTCTCTTCTGTATTATCAGACAGCTCGACCACTCTGTAGCCTGCCGCCTTTAATAATCTGTTCATAATGGCCTGACCGAAGCCCTCAGACTCGAAGGACTCGGCAAAAATACAGTTCACGTCGGCATCGTCGAAATCTCTCAGAATATCGTAGAGATTGTGGGCGATGGTCTCCTCATCGCCTCTTTTGCCAACGTTTCTGATCACATCGGCACGATATAAGTCAAGGACCTCCTCTGTGCCGATCACACCTACGCGGCCGCCCTGCTTTCTGATCTTAGCGGACTGCTCGTTGATGTACTCCACCACCTGCATGGCTCTGCCGCTTACGATGGTGAGCTCCGCCTTGGGAGCGTAATGACGATATTTCATGCCGGGTGCCTTGGGAGCGATGCCGCTGTCGGGCGAAATAAGCGCCGCATCGGTCTCGACCGTTCCGAGCACCTCGGAGAGCATGCTCTCTGTGATGTAGCCGGGTCGTAAGATCTGAGGGGGTGATACCGTCAGATCGATGATGGTGGACTCAAGTCCGATACCCACCTGTCCGCCGTCGATGATCATATCGATCCTGCCCTGCAGGTCCGCATAGACATGGGATGCCTTGGTGGGGCTGGGTCTTCCGGAGGCGTTGGCGCTGGGTGCCGCAACAAAACCGCCGCCCGCTCTGATAAGCGCAAGGGCTAAGGGATGTGAGGGCATGCGCACCGCAACGGTGTCCAGTCCGCCGGTGGTCTCATAGGGCACCTTGTCGGACTTAGGAAGGATCATGGTAAGGGGACCGGGCCAGAAGGCCTCGGCGATCTTCTCCGCCTCGGGGGATACCTCCTTGGCGACAACGTAGAGGTCCTCCATGCAGCAGATGTGGACGATCAGGGGATTGTCGGAAGGTCTGCCCTTGGCAGCATATATTTTCTTAGATGACTCCGGATTCAAAGCGTCTCCGCCCAGGCCGTAAACGGTCTCTGTGGGGAAGGCTACCAGACCGCCGCGAAGCAGCAGTTCGCCCGCCTCTCTGAGGGGCATTTCGTAGGGTTCATCCTCGTGAATTCTGATTACTTTTGTTCTCATATTGTTTCTCTGACATCTCTTTTCACAGTGATTCACGTTATTATAGCATAATCCGCAAAAAAACGCCACATTAACTTACTTTATCAGACAAAACCCGTTGATTTTTTCTATTATTTTGCATTATAATAACACCATGAAAAAGTATGCGAAAATCTTATCTATCACCCTGGGAGTTCTTGGCATAGGATGTATCGCAACCTTCGGCGCCCTGCAGGCCTACAAGCAGCTTGACAGGCGCGAAATGGACAGGGAGCTTGACCCCTATCGTCCCGCCGAGGCTGTGACGGCCGCTCCGGATGACAGTGAGGCCGAGGATGTATCGGAACTGGCAGAGCCCATTCCCGAGCTGCAGCCCACCGCCTCTCCGACGCCCGAGCCGGAACCCGAGCCCACCGAGGTCCCCAGAGTTGAGAATCCCTACCGGGAGTCCTTTTTGAAAAATGCGGACATGGCTGCGTGGATCAGGCTGGAGGACAGCAAGATCGACTATCCCGTCATGTGGACCCCGAGAGATGAGAACTATTATCTGAACCGCGGCTTCGACGGCAAGGATAACAAGAACGGCTGTCTGATCCTGGATACCGACAGTTGTCTGGATCCCCTCACCACCAATCAGATCATTCACGGACACAACATGCGCTCCGGTGCCATGTTCGGCGATCTTGAGATGTATGAGGATCCCGCCTACTGCGAGTCCCACAAGTATTTTCAGCTGTACACGAAGGAATGCCTGCGCAATTACGAAGTCATCGCAGTCTTCCGTTCTCAGGTCTTCCGCAAAACAGATGAGGTGTTTAAGTTCTACAAATTCTTCCGGGCAGATACTGCCGAAGAGTTTGACGACTTTTACAACAATATTATGGCAATGTCTCTGTACGATACAGGCGTTCGAGCCGAGTTCGGTGACCATTTCCTGACGCTTTCCACCTGCGCATATCACGTAGAGATGGGACGATTCGTCGTAGTGGCCAAAGAAATCGAGCCCGGCGAATATTATCAGCCTATAGAAGACTAGCCGGCTTTCAACAATTTTTAGGAGGTTACTCATTATGAAAAAGTTCTTATCAGTGCTCCTTGCCGCTGCAATCCTCATGATTCCCTGCATGAGTCCCATCACAGCCAAGGCTGCCAACCCCACCACTTATTATGTGCGTTACCTGGAGGATCAGAACGTATGGCGCTTCCAGACCGGTTCTTCTTGGGATGAAGAGCAGTATCCCCGCGATCTGTACTACATGTCTCAGGAACTGATCGATGGCGATATCATGGTAATCGACGGCCCCGGCCAGTCCCTCACCCTGAATGTTCCCGTTAAGCTCAGCAACCTGACCATCCGTCCTACCGGCACCGCCCTGATCACCACCAAGGGCATCGGCGAACTGTATGTTCTGAAGGATACCGTCGGTTCCATCACCGGTGATATCACAAACGCTTACATCTACGAGAACGCACGCGTTAACTTAAACAGCAACGTTGGCAAGCTCACCGTTTCCGCTGACTCCAACGTAACCGCTACCATCACCGTTGAAGGTACCGTTGGCAGCGCAACCATCACTGAGGGCAGCAAGACTCTTTACGAGTTCGCTAACTTCCCCAAGAAGACCTACGTTCAGGAATCCGGCTTCGTTCGTTTCCCTGTTGAGACCTACCTTGTAGGCGCTAACAACAAGCCCGCAGCTCCTGCAGCAACCGCTGCACCCGCTAAGCCCGCTAAGCCTGCAGCAAGCGGTGATTACGATGACGTTCCCAAGACCGGCGACAGCTTCTCCTCTCTCTGGTATCTTGCAGCAGCAGTAGTTTGCTTCGGCGGCTGCCTTGCAATTCGTCGCAAGAACGCTTAATTCGAAAAGCGCTTCAAACCGGCCACAGGCCGTCAGAACAAAACAAGCATTCAAAAAGGCGATCCGTTTGGATCGCCTTTTTTGTTGTTCATTTTGGATCGTATGACGCCCTCTGTGAAGATCGCCGCTTCCCGCGTTCATCCGAAGCGTTATCCGCGCTTCCCGCGTTCGCTGTCTGCTTTTTTACTACGGAGCGTTCTTGTAGATATTCAAGAGCTCCCACACAGAAGGTGTGCCGTAGCCCAGTCTCCAGACTGCCACGCCGGCCAGCTCGCTGTTGCTCATGAAATTCAGCTTGGTCAGAATAGACTGTTCATCCTCCAGCCATACACTGTAGGTCTTTTCTCCGGAGGTCCACTCCAGGTAGTTCTGACAGGTCTTGTCGTCCCACTCGGGCTCTCTGCCGACTCTCTTTAAGAAGTCTGCGGTGTTGTTCAGGGTCAGGTACTCATCGGTCACCTGTGCGCCCTTGGTGGTCCAGACGATGGTGTAGAAGGGGATCGCATTGATCACCTTGTTATTGGGCACGGACTCGAGAGTCTTGTTAATGCCCTGCATTACGAAATCGATACTTGCTACGCTGCCGGGATCGCCGCTGCCGCGGTAATGCTCGTCGTAGCCCATGATGATCACATAATCCGCAACCTTGCCCTGCACGTCGAAACGGTAGTAGCTGCGGTAATCCAGAGGAACATAGTTGTCAACGGAGAGGATCAGGCCTCTCTCCCTGCACTCCACGGAAAGCTCACGGAGGAACTGAATGAAGTGAGGTGCCGACTCGGAGCCGATTCGCTCAAAGTCGATGTTCAGACCGTCCGCGCCGACTTCGCTGACCGCATCCGCGATACGTTTTGCCAGGCTCTGTCTCTGCTCGGTGGAGGACAGGACAGTCACCATGTCCACTTCCTTGCCGGTCTCGTTGTGATAGTTGAAATCATCGAAGGCCGCCCACACCTGCAGTCCGTATCTGTGCGCTCTCGCAACATAATCGGACTGTGCAAAGCTTCTGAAGTTGCCCTCGTTGTCGATCAGGCTGAACCAGGTAGGTGAGATGACGTTCATGCCCTTGGCATTTACGACCATCTCCTCCAGAGTGGAGTTGCCGCCCACGCCTCCGATGGAATGCCAGCCCAGGCACACCTTGCCGTCAAGGCTGATGCTCTTGTACACAGGCTCTGCGTAGTCGGTGACGGGTGTCTCCTGCTCTGTTCTCTCGCCTTCCAGTCTCTTAAGCTCCACATAGCCGATGAGACCTTCCTCGGTCTTGACCTTGCACCAGGTCTCCATCTTCTCTAAGATCTCGACTGTCTCGCCCTTGGGGATCTCTTTTAATACAGGGCTCTTGATGCCGCCCTTGGTTCTCACCCAGGTCTTCTTGTTCGCATCCGCCACGGTCTTCTCGCCCCACTCGGTGTAGAGCTGGATCTGTCTGTCGTATTCCTCATAAGAGAAGTTCGCGTAATCCTTCAGAAAATCAAGCGCCATATACAGGGTGTCGCCATCCTCGAAGCAGACGGTGTAATCCTTGTTCTGTGTTCCTTCCGCATTTGAAACGCTGCTGCCTCCGATGGGGATCACCGCAGTGTCCTCAGGTCCCGTATAAAGGATCTGACCTTCCGGAAGGTTCACATAGAAACCGTCGTTAAAATACTTCGCGGTCTGCTCCATGGTCACATAGCAGTAACCGTCGCGCAGCACCACCTGCTCATCCGTGAGTTCATCCTGCAGGACGATGGCCTTCACGCCCTCCGTCACGCCGAAATACTCGTCAAGGTCGGCTTCCTCCGTTCCGTAGGAGTACTTGTCGAGCAGGGGCTTGCCCACCACAAGACCGCCCACCAGGACGATCAGCACGAGCACCGCAAGCACCGGTAATATTCTTTTCATAATACTCGATTCCTTTCCCATATCCTGCGTCACTTCTTCGCAAAAAGGCCTGTCGAAAAGCCTGTCGCCGCGCAGAATATAACTGCCCCGGAGCAAGTCACGGGACAGTTACATTCTAACACACCGGTCCGGTCCAGTCATTATAATTTTGACAAAATCTCACATTTTAAGACGACATGAGAGGCAGTCCCAACGTCTGTTTTTTCCTGTCAGATTCAGTCTCTGCTGACCCGGTCCAGTCTGATCTGCCTGAGACCGCCGGACTCATCCGGAATATAGTCCGCCATGTAGCTGCCGTCCTCTTTTACGGCCTTCAGCACAGCCTCACCGTAGCTCACCGCTTCTCCGTCCACGAAAAACTCCGTTCCGTGCGCGCTTGCGCTGGCCCAGACATTCAGGATATCCGCAGCGGTCTGCTCCTTTTCCTTCAATATTTCACCTCCGTTCGCGGATCCGCCAAAAGGAATCGTGATATATTACCGGATCCGCCAAGATTTCCGGCCAAAAAGGCGCAAAAATACCCCGTTCGGCTTCACGTCGCATGCATTCTTTTTACAAAAATGAATTATAAATGTGAAAAACAGTTGAAATAACCATGATCAAACACATATCTTCCTTGTGCTTGTAAGACATTTTTAGACATAGGCCCACGGCCTATCCTCGATCATATAAGTGATTAGTTTAGTCAGGGAATATTGCGAATGGCTTGAATGGTACGAACGTGAAAAAAGACTGCCGACCCCCTTTTCCTGCCGTGATTTCGGGGTATCGCAATCGTTATTATATCCAAAATTTATCGGTATTACAATATTTTGCTTTCAAAATATTAAATATTTTTAAACTGAAGCCGCGCACTTGACGAAAGGGGCTCAAACAGGTAATATACTTTTAATCCGTTCATTCGGAGCACACCGCATCTTTTGAATGCAGAAAGGAAGGTCAACTATGAAGATCGAAAAAGTAAACGACAATCAGATCCGCTGCACACTGACAAGAGAAGATCTTGCGAGCCGCGAGATCAAGTTAAGCGAGCTTGCCTACGGCACTGAGAAGGCGAAATTACTGTTCCGCGACATGATGCAGCAGGCCAATTACGAGTTCGGTTTCGACGCAGAAGACATTCCTCTCATGATAGAAGCCATTCCTTTGAATTCGGAATGCATCGTACTGGTCATCACCAAGGTCGAGGACCCCGAGGAGCTGGACACCCGCTTCTCCAGATTCTCCCCCTCCGCAGGTGATGCAGAGGAGCCCGAGAGCGACGATCTGCTCTCCCACACCGCCGATGATGTCAAGGACCTCTTCCAGCGCATCCAGCAGCCCAAGACCGAGGCTAAGGATAGGCCGGAAGGAAAGCCCGCGCCGGCAGAGGAGCCTAAGGCAGCCTCCGTTCCCCGCAGCCGCACACTTGTCTTCGAGAGTCTGAACGCTCTCATGAAGGGCGCGTCCGTAATAAACGACCGCTTCACCGGCAACAGCACCCTCTTCAAGGAGAACTCCACAGGAAGATACTTCCTGCTGCTCACCGCAGGCGACGCGTCTGCATCAAGCTTTGACCGCGCCAGCAACACCCTCTCCGAATACGGCTCCCCCGTCCATACTTCCGCAAACAGCGAAGGCTTCTTCAGAGAACACTTTGAGGTTCTCATCGCAGAGAATGCCATTGCAAGCCTCGCGTCCGAATAGACCGAAAGCCAGCCAAACACAAAAGGCACGCTCATAACGAGCGTGCCTTTCTTTGTTCATTTCTGTAATTTAATAACCGTAAATAATTACGCTTCCAGAGCTTCGATCTGTGCCATCAGTGCATCAACATCAATGCCATGTACCATAGCAGCTTCAGCAAGGCTCTCACCCTGTGCGGAGGGGCATCCGAGGCAATGCATACCTGCCTGGAATAAAATAGGCGCAATCTTGGGGTTGGTTCTTAAGATCTCTCCGATCGTCATGTCTTTGGTAATTCCGCTCATTGTTTTTGTCTCCTTTCTGTGCTATCCGAAACATCGGTTACAGTATAATACTTCTCTGTCACAATAGCAATACATTGAAATTATTAAATATTTGTTAAAAAATTGTCGATTGGGACAAAATGCCCATAAATTGGGACTATCTGCGCTGCTTGTATGCAAAAAAGTACACTCGCAACCTTGACTGTATACAATCTTTTCAATATAATAAACTATGAAGGATTAGCAGAACTTTAAGTGTTCTTCCATCCCGGAGGAATGCTTCAATATTTTATACTAATTCAAATTAATTTAATAGGAGGCTATTGCAAAATGAGACCCGAATGGACAGATTTTGTAGGCGGCAAGTGGGATAAGGAGATCAACGTACGTGACTTTATCCAGAAGAACTATCATCCTTATGACGGCGATGAGAGTTTCCTTGCTGCAGCAACACAGAACACAAAGGATTTGTGGGCACAGGTACTTGAGTTACAGAAGAAGGAAAGAGAAGCAGGCGGCGTTCTTGATATGGACACCAAGGTTGTTTCTACCATTACTTCCCATGGCCCCGGCTACCTTGATAAGGATAAGGAGACCATCGTTGGTTTCCAGACCGACAAGCCTTTCAAGCGTTCCCTTCAGCCTTACGGCGGTATCCGTATGGCAGAGAAGGCATGTGCTGATAACGGCTACGAAGTAGATCCCGAGATCAGCGAGTTCTTCTCCACTCACAGAAAGACTCACAACGCAGGTTGTTTCGATGCTTACAACGCAGAGATGAGAGCTTGCCGTTCTTCCCATATCGTTACCGGTCTTCCTGATGCTTACGGTCGTGGCCGTATCATCGGCGACTACAGACGTGTAGCTCTGTACGGTATCGACAGACTTATCGAGGACAAGCTTGCACAGAAGGATTCTACCGGACGTGTTATGACCGATGACGTTATCCGTCTTCGTGAGGAGATCTCCGAGCAGATCGTTGCTCTTAAGATGATGAAGGAAATGGCTGCTTCTTACGGCTGCGATATTTCCAAGCCCGCTTCCAACGTTAAGGAAGCTATCCAGGCTGTATACTTTGGTTACCTCTGCGCAGTTACGGAGCAGAACGGTGCAGCTATGTCCCTTGGACGTACCTCTACCTTCCTTGATTGCTACGCTGAGAGAGACCTTGCTAAGGGTCTTTTCACCGAGGAGCAGATCCAGGAGTTCGTTGATCACTTTATCATGAAGCTGCGTCTGATCAAGTTCGCTCGTACTCCCGAGTACAACCAGATCTTCGCAGGCGATCCCGTTTGGGTTACCGAGTCTCTTGCAGGCGTTGGCGTTGACGGCAGACCCCTTGTTACCAAGATGAGCTTCCGTTATCTCCACACCCTCACCAACCTCGGTGCTTCACCCGAGCCTAACCTCACCGTTCTCTGGTCCACCAGACTTCCCGAAGCTTGGAAGAAGTACTGTGCAAAGATGTCCATCGAGACCTCTTCCATCCAGTACGAGAACGATGACCTCATGAGAGTTACCCACGGCGATGACTACGGTATCGCTTGCTGCGTATCTTCCATGGTAATCGGTAAGGAAATGCAGTTCTTCGGCGCACGTGCTAACCTCGCTAAGTGTCTGCTTTACGCTCTTAACGGCGGTATCGACGAAGTTACCAAGAAGCAGGTTGGTCCTAAGTACCGTCCTGTAGCAGGTGACGTTCTTGATTACGATGACGTTATGGATAAGTTCATCGACATGATGGAGTGGCAGGCTGACGTTTACGTTAACACCCTGAACATCATCCACTACATGCATGATAAGTACTGCTATGAGAGAGCAGAGATGGCTCTTCATGACAGAGACGTTAAGAGATATTTCGCAACCGGTATTGCAGGTCTTTCCATCGTTGCTGACTCCCTTTCCGCTATCAAGTACGCTAAGGTTGAAGTTATCCGTGACGAGGACGGCATCATCGTAGACTTCAAGACCACCGGCGAATTCCCTAAGTACGGTAACGACGACGATCGCGTTGATACCATCGCTCAGGATATCGTTCATAAGTTCATGACCGCTGTAAGAAGACATCATACTTACAGAAACGGTGTTCCTACCACCTCCATCCTTACCATTACCTCTAACGTAACCTACGGTAAGGCAACCGGTAACACCCCTGATGGACGTAAGAAGGGCCAGCCTTTCGCACCCGGTGCTAACCCTATGCACGGCCGTGATACTCATGGTGCAGTTGCATCCCTCGCTTCCGTTTCCAAGCTTCCTTTCAATGATGCTCAGGATGGTATCTCCAATACCTTCACCATCATTCCCGGTGCTCTTGGTAAAGAGGCTCAGGTATTTGCAGGCGACATCGAGTTAGACCTCAACAAGTAATTAAGCGCTTAATTTAGGAGGAGTACCATGAACGACAAGAAAATGATCGATGACCTCGTAGCGATGTTGGATGCCGGTATGGCAAATGGTGTCGGCCATGTCAATGTTGACGTTGATGTGACAGGTAAGAAGTCTAAGAACGTTCAGACCATGGGCTGCACGGACTGTTCCAGAACACCGTTAGCCTGCAGCGTACCTACTCTTGAAGCAGGCCTGGACGACTTCAGATAAGTTTTCCGGCAAAGACCTTTTTCCCGCAGGGAGGGGCACTGCTCTTCCCTCGGGATAATATACTAAAATCCAACAGGAGGAATACTATTATGGCAAACAATGCACAGGTTGATAACCTTGTATCCTTACTTGATGGCTATGCAACCAAGGGTGGTCATCATCTCAACGTTAACGTATTAAACAGAGAGACCTTACTTGATGCACAGCAGCATCCCGAGAACTATCCTCAGCTTACCATCCGTGTTTCCGGTTACGCAGTTAACTTCATTAAGTTAACTCCCGAGCAGCAGGCTGACGTTATTTCTCGTACCTTCCATGAGAGCATCTAATCAGTGATCTGAAGCTCAAAAGCTAAAGTGCAGACTTTATGTCTGATGTGATACCCGGGAAGGTCTCCTTCCCGGGTTTTTCATTCAGTACGATAATCTTTTTGTCGGAAAGGAATACTATGCAAGGCAGAATTCATTCTTTGGAAAGTTTTGGAACCGTTGACGGTCCCGGCGTGCGCTTCGTCGTATTTGTACAAGGCTGTCCCATGCGCTGTGCCTACTGTCACAATCCCGACACCTGGGAGATGAACGCGGGCAAGTTGATGGAGCCGGCAGAGATCATCGCGCAGTATGAGCGCAACGAAAGTTTCTATACCACCGGCGGTCTGACCGTTACCGGCGGTGAACCTCTGATGCAGGTTGATTTCCTGATCGACCTCTTTACTCTGGCCAAGGCTAAAAATATCCACACCTGTATCGATACTTCCGGCATTGCTTACAATCCCGCGAACACAGCATGGATCGAGAAGCTGGACCGCTTAATGACTCTCACCGATCTTGTGATGCTTGACATCAAGCACATCGATCCCGAGAAGCACATCGAGCTGACTTCCCAGCCCAACACCAATATTCTCAAGTTTGCTGCTTACCTGGATGAGAAGCATGTCGACATGTGGATCCGCCACGTTGTGGTTCCCGGCATTACCGACGATGAGAAGTATCTCTTTGATCTTGGCTATTTTATCGGTCAGTTCAAGAATCTGAAGGCCCTTGATGTTCTTCCCTATCACACCATGGGCATCCCCAAGTACGAGGGTCTCGGCATGGAGTACAAGCTGAAGGGCGTTCCCAATATGGACAAAACTGCCCTCCTCGTGAAGAAGCAGGCTATTATCGACGGTGTCAAAAAGCGCCGCGCAGAGCTTGCTGGCTAAGGGGCAAATTTATATTTATTTTATGAAAAAATTCTTGTAATATCGCAGTATTTATATTATGATGGCTATGATAGTTAATAAATTATCAGAGTCATCTGATGGATCTTTATAGGAGGATAAGAATATGGCATTTGTAATTAATGAGACTTGCATTACTTGTGGTGCTTGTGCAGGTCAGTGTCCCGTTGGTGCTATCTCTATGGGTGCAGATCATTTCGAGATCGACGCTGATAAGTGCATCAGCTGTGGTGCTTGCGCAGGTCAGTGCCCCGTTGGCGCTATCTCTGAGGAATAATCCACAGAACACAATCCAAAAAAGCGAAAATGAAAGAGCACTCCGTAAGGAGTGCTCTTTTTGTTTGTCTTAATTTTGTTTGTCGCGATTTTTGCGGCACACACGTGTCTGCCCGCGGCGTGATTAACACCTGCAAGTCCGCTGTGCTGCTTTCCGGCCGCGATTTTTGCGGCCTGTTCTATATTCTTACGCCTCGCCGCCGCGTCCGCGCTCAAGGTTCGCGAACTTGGTGTACTCAGGCAGCCATGCCAGCTCAACGGTACCGATGGGGCCGTTTCTCTGCTTGGCGATGATGATCTCGGAGACGCCTTTTTTCTCGGTGTCCTTGTGGTAGTAATCATCACGATAAATGAACATTACTACGTCGGCATCCTGCTCGATGGCGCCGGATTCACGCAGGTCGGACAACATGGGTCTGTGGTCGGGACGCTGCTCTACTGCTCGGCTAAGCTGTGACAGAGCCAGCACGGGAACGTTTAATTCACGTGCGATCGCCTTTAAGGATCTGGAGATCTCAGAGATCTCCTGCTGTCTGGAATCGGTTCTTCCGCCGCCGCTCATCAGCTGCAGGTAGTCGATGATGACCATGGAGAGTCCATGCTCCATCTTGAACTTACGACACTTACTGCGAAGCTCCGCGATGCTGATACCGGGGGTATCGTCGATGATCAGATTGGAACGTCCGATAACGCCTGCGCTCTCGATCAGTCTCTCCCACTCGCGGTCATTTAACTGGCCGGTTCTTAAGTTCTGCGCGTTAACGCTGGATTCCAGGGAAAACATACGGTTTACCAGCTGTTCCTTACTCATTTCCAGACTGAAGATAGCAACCGCCTGATTCAGTCTGAAGGCAACATGCTGGGCAATATTCAGTGCAAAAGCGGTCTTACCCATGGAGGGACGGGCCGCGATCAGAACAAGGTCCGAGGGCTGCATGCCTGCGGTACGGTAATCCAGATCGTGGAAGCCTGTAGCCACACCGGTGACACTTCCCTTGGTCTTGGAAGCCTTCTCGATCTTGTCCAGGGCATTCATAACGACCTGACGGATGGGCACAAACTCACCGGAGTTGCGGTTCTGTACCAGCTGGAAGACCTTCTTCTCGGTCTCCTCCAGAATACTCTCCGTGCTGTCGCTGCCGGCATAGCAGGCGTTGGAGATCTCCTCGTTCAGACGGATCATTCTGCGAAGCAGTGCCTTCTCGCCCACGATATTGGCATAGTATCTCACATTGGCGGAGGTAGGCACGGAAGTGATCAGATCTCTCACGAACTCTAAACTGCTGACCTCCGGAGGGACGTTCTTCTCACGCAGCTTATTCTGCAGAGTCACCACATCCACGGGGCTTCCCGCGTCGTTGAGCTCCACCATGGTGTCAAACAGCACGCCGTACTGCTTATTATAAAAATCGTCCGCCGTGATCAGTTCGGAAGCAACAATGATCGCTTCTCTGTCGATGATCATGGAACCGATCACCGACTGTTCCGCTTCCACACTGTGGGGCATTATTTTTTTGATAATATTCTCATCTGCTGTCGGCATTGTCAAACCTGCTTTCGGGCGCTGTACGCGCCTGTACTACTACTTATTCGCCGTGCCGGCTTTTCGCCTGCACGATCTGTTTTCGCCCACGGGGGCGATTTTTCAAGCGCTTCGCTCAAATACAAAGCACTCTTTCTGCACTTCGCTCTGCCCGCGAAGCGACTAACTTATCTTACGCCTCGATAACTCTTACGGCAAGCTTGCCGGTTACCTTGGGATGAAGCTTCACGGTAACCTCGTAGGAACCGAAAGCCTTGATCGCATCGGGAAGAACGATCTTCTTCTTGTCAAGCTCCAGGCCGAACTGCTCCTTGCATGCTGCTGCGATCTCCTTGTTGGATACGGAGCCGAATGCCTTGCCGTTCTCACCGGCCTTCATTCTTACAAGCACCTGCTTGGTCTCAAGCTCTGCTGCCAGAGCCTTTGCTGCATCTAACTGCTCCTTGGCAACCTTCTCCTGGTTAGCCTTCTTCAGCTTCAGATCGTTTAAGTTGTTGGCATTGGCCTCTACACCGATCTTCTGAGGCAGGATGTAATTGCGTGCATAGCCTTCGCTGACTTCCACCATTTCACCCTTCTTGCCTAATTTCTTCTCATCTTTTAACAAAATAACCTTCATTCTATCATAATTCCTTTCTGGATATATTAGATCTCGCGATTCTCAAGCATGGTATCGATGGTCTTCTTCACCATGCCGATGGCCTCGGCAAGTCCCGCGCCCTCGATCTGGCAGGCTGCGGTATTCAGGTGTCCGCCGCCTCCCATGCGCTCCATGATGATCTGTACATTTACTTCATCGATGGAACGGGCACTGACAAATATCTTGCCCTGATAATCGGTGAGTACGAAGCTCGCCTTCACGCCCTTGATATTAAGAAGCTCGTTGGCAGCCTGCGCACCGATGACGGTGGGATTGGGAAGCTCATCTGCCGTGCAGACGGAGATCGCAAAGGACTGTCTGTAGATCTCTGCCTGGCTGACAGCGTCCGCTCTCGCCTTGTACTCCAGTGCGTCCTCTCTGAACAGCTTGCGCACGCGGGTAACATCCGCACCGTTTCTGCGCAGGAATGCTGCTGCCTCGAAGGTTCGCACGCCTGTCTTGGTCACAAAATTGTTGGTATCTACCATGATACCGGAATACATGCAATCCGCTTCCACGGACTTGATCTTGATATTGTCGTAGGTGTACTGCAGGATCTCGGAAACCATCTCACATGCGGAGGACGCGTAGGGCTCGATATAGGAGAGCGTTGCGTTCTCGATGGTCTCGGTGCCCTGTCTGTGATGGTCCAGAACCACAACGGACTTGCACAGGCGTAAGAGCTCGGGACACTCTGTGATGGAGGGCTTGTTGACATCCACAACGACCAGAACGGTCTGGCCCTGTGAAAGCTCGATAGCCTGCTGGTTGGAGATGATCATGCCTTCCTCGTAGTCGGGATCGTTCTTGATCACGTCGATCAGAGGCTGAATGGCACCGGTCGCCTCGTTGAGTACGACGTGTGCCTTACGCTCCAGTGTCTGAGCGATTCGCCAGATACCGACTGCCGCACCGAAGCTGTCCACATCGGGCATGCGGTGGCCCATGACGAGCACGCGGTCCTTGGAGGTGATGATCTCTCGAAGGGCATGAGCCTTGACTCTTGCCTTAACTCTTGTATTTTTCTCTACCTGCTGGCTCTTGCCGCCATAGTAGATGACTCTCTCGGGAGTCTTGACAACTGCCTGGTCGCCGCCGCGTCCAAGGGCCAGGTCGATAGCATTTCTTGAGAACTCGTAGTTCTGGGCGTAGCTTAAACCGTCCAGACCGATACCGATACTCAGGGTAACTGCCATCTCGTTGCCGATGTTAACGGTCTTAACATCCTCCAGCAGCTCAAAACGGGTCTCCTGGAACTGCTTGATCGCCTTTTTGCGCAGGATCACCAGGTACTTATCCTTCTCCATCTTACGGGTGATACCGTCAAGCGCAGAGATATATTTGTTGATCTTACGGTCGATCAGCGCGGTCAGCAGACTTCTTCTGACGTCCTCGACGCTCTCAAGCGCTTCCTCGTAGTTGTCTAAGTAGATCATGCCGACTGCCAGGCTCTGGTCGTCGACCTCCTGCAGCGCAATGTGCAGGGCAGTCTCATCGAAGAGATATACCGCGATCAGATAGCCGTTGTAATCCTTGGCATCGATCATATCGCTGTTCTCGGCCATCTCCTTTAAGGAGATCTTGCGGAACTTGATCAGATACTCGCTGCCCTCGTAGTGCAGGTCGTACTGGCACTCGTCTGCGTCATCGCCCGGAAGCTGGTCTCTTGTAATAGAAGGGAACAGCGCCATAATGGACTTGCTGTAGCCGCGGTTCTGATGCACAACGCTCTCGAAAGCGCTGTTGGTCCAGATCACACGACCGGAGTCATCCAACAGGGCATAGGGAAGGTCCAGATCTCTTAAGAGCTTTCTCTGGATCTGTCCGTACTCCGTGGCAAAGCTGATCAGCTCATTCATGATCAGCGGTTTATTGTAAAAATAAAGCGCCAGCGTTACCGCAAAATACAGCAATGTGTATGCCAGCAAAATCAGTCCCACGCGATAATCGATCAGGAAGGTCAGCAGATTGATCACTAACAGAATAATGCCGAGATAAATGCTGAATCTGATATATGTCCTGATGCGTCCTTTTAATTTGATCTGTGTTTTTTTCATAGGGTCTCCACTCTACATTTACTTCCCGGAGCTTACCCGCGGGAAGGGAAATCGTCACATACCAACTCAAGGTATATTATATCAAATTCTTTCGTAATATGCTATCACATTTTATTGGAGGGTCTGTCCGGTGCAACCGCTAATTATTGGGACGATTCCTTTTTTCATCGGAAGATTTCAGACTAATTGTATTTTATCGAATACACATTTGCGAATCTCCAACTACAAATTGACAAAATTAAATGTCAACGGCTATAATGAGAGGGAAAATGGGGGAGATTTTTTCCGCATATAAATAAGAAAGGTTGGTTATGTGTATGGCAGTTGCAGACTTAATCAAGACACAGATGATCTCCGTTGGAGACAAAGAATTTTTAAGAGTTACTCTGGACGATAAGGAGTTCGATCTTCCTTTTGTTATGATCTCCGGCAACAAAGTGGCTTTCTTAGATGTTTCCGGTCAGGTGAGCATGATCGAGAAGACCGCTGACCTTCTGGTAGCCAAGATGATCGAGGCAGGCGTTACCTTCGACACCATCTTAAATCCCGTTGCAAAGAGCAATGCTCTCGCACACGCTATCGCAGTTCGCTGGGCAGCACAGGTCGATCCTTCCATCACCCACACCGTAGTTGCAAGAAAGGCCAAGAGCGGCGACAAGCACGCTGTTGAGGCTTCCTACAAGTCCGTTACCACCACTGTTGAGCAGACTTTATACATCACCGACGAGGATGTTGCGTACATGAAGGGCAAGAAGATCCTTCTCGTTGACGACGTTTACGGCGGAGGCGGCACCACCAAGGCATTAAGATCCTTAGTTGAGCAGACCGGCGCTACCATCTCCGGACACGCAGTTGCAGCTGTTGAAGACGGCGGCACCTATCCCGAAGGTCTTGTTTACTTATACGCTTTACCCGTTCTGTAAATTGTTTTTTTAGGAAAAAAGAGGAAACGACTTATGGATAAATTCTATGAGATCAATATCTGCGGATGCATCCGCAAGCTTCCCATCGTAAGAATCTCCGATCAGATGAGCATCGCAAGTTTCGTCCTTTTAGGCGACGCTGAGCTGGTATTACATGCCGCTCAGGACTTAAAGGAGCGCATCCCCGAGGTCGATTACATTATCACCGCTGAGGCAAAGGGTATTCCCCTTGTTCAGGAGATGGCACGTATTCTGGATATGCCCAGATATTTCGTTGCCCGCAAGAGCATCAAGCCTTATATGGAAGATCCCTTTGTTACCGAAGTTTACTCCATCACCACCCAGAAGAAGCAGATCCTCTGCCTGGACCGTGAGGAGAGCAATATGATCAAGGGCAAGCGCATCCTGATCGTGGACGATGTGATCAGCACCGGCGACTCCTTAAAGGCTCTTGAAAAACTGGTTGAGAAGGCCGGCGGCATCGTTGCAGGCAAGGCCGCAATTCTGGCTGAGGGCGCAGCAGCAGACCGCAAGGACATCATCTTCCTTGAGAAGCTGCCTGTTTTCCCTGTTCAGAAATCCAGATAATCTAAGGAGAAATAAATTGGATTACAAAGTTAATAACATCAGTTACAAATATACGCAGGACGGTCCCCTGGTCCTGAAGGATGTAAGCTTTACCATCCGTCAGGGCAAGGTAACTGCCATCGTCGGTCCCAGCGGCTGCGGCAAGTCCACTCTGGTGCAGATCTTCAGTAAGGTCATTCCGAAGCTCATCACCAACGGTGTGCTGGAGGGAAGCTTCGATGTTCCCGAAGACACCTTCGTCAGTGTGGTCAGCCAGAATCCCGAGAACCAGCTGTTCGGCTACGGCGTAGAGGATGCCATCGCCTTCGGCATGGAGAATCTGGGCATGCCTCAGGAAGAGATCTCCGAGAGCATGGAATATGTTCTGGATCTTCTGAATCTGCAGTACCTGCGCAAGAGAAGCGTTGCCAACCTCTCCGGCGGTCAGCGCCAGTCAGTCTGCATCGCTTCCGTTCTGGCAATGCAGCCCGACGTGCTCATCATGGATGAGCCTGTAAGCTCCCTGGACCCCAACGGTAAAAAGATGGTGCAGCGCATCTTAGGACAGCTCTCCGCCAACATGAACACCGTGGTTCTGGTGGACAACAACCTGGTATGGTCCGCGGACATCGTTGACCACGTGATCGGTCTTCTGGACGGTCAGGTCGTATTCGACGGTTCCCGCGACGAATTCTTCAGGGACTTCGAACTGCAGGAGCGCCTGGGCGTTATCATTCCCCAGGAGGTTGAGATCTACCGCGCACTGCACAAGCACTTCCCTTCTATGGACCTCTTCTACACCATGGACGCTGCGAGAAAGCAGATCGAAGCAGTTCTGGGCGGACGTAAGGGTCCCGGTGCAGGTCCCGCACCCGCGTCCAATGACAATGCGGTGATCACAGTCCACAATCTGGAGAAGACCTTCCAGGACGACTTCCACGCACTGATCGACATCAATGCAAATATTCCCGAAGGCAAGATCCTTGCTGTTCTGGGCCAGAACGGCTCCGGCAAGACCACCTTCGTAAGACACTTAAACGGTCTGCTGAAGCCCACCGCGGGCGACGTGAGATACCGCAGGGAATCCACTCTGGACAAGACCGTAGCAATGATCTCCAAGAATATCATTCTTGTTTTCCAGCATCCCGAGCACATGCTCTTCGAGGAGACTGTTGAAAAAGAGATCACCTTCTGCGCAAGAATGCAGGGCGTTCCCTTCGAGGAAGAGGACATCCTGGAAGTTCTTCGCAAGTATCACTTGGAGGAGGAGAAGGCGGTATTCCCCCTGAATCTTTCCATGGGCAAGAAGCACATGCTCACCATCCTCTCCGTACTGTTCTCAAGCGCTGATGTAGTCATCTTAGATGAGCCTACCTTAGGCATGGACGGCTTCCTTGTTCGCGACCTGGAGGACCTGATCGCAGGTCTCAAGCAGGCAGGCAAGACTGTTATCATGATCAGCCACGAGATCCCTCTGGTATTCAAAAATGTTGACAACGCACTGATCTTAAACAACGGAAAGAAGGTTTTTGAAGGCAACAAGGAAGAGCTGGCAAGAAAAGAAGAACTGTTTGAAGAGATCAATATTAATTTACCTCCGGTAGTCGTATTAAGCCGCGAATTCGGTCTGGAGCACATCAGCTTCAACGTTTCCGACTTTGAAGAGCAGATTTGCCGGATGGCAGAAAGGTAGATGTATGTGATATGGATTACTTAAAGTACGTGGATTCCGATTCGCTCCTTCACCGTCTGGATCCCAGAACAAAGTTCGCATTTTTCATTGTCATGGCTATTGTTACCAGCCTGATCAAGTCAGGAGTTGCGCTTCTGTTCCTGTTCGCATTCTTCCTGATTCTGTGGTGTGTCTGCGGTATTCAGAAAGACATTCTGACCCTGGCATCCAAGTTGAAGATCCTGTTGATGTTTATTTTCCTGCTGTGGCTGGTGCTTGGCCTCTTCCAGGCTCCCGTAGTCGAGGGCGGTCCTATTTTCTTCCAGAAAGAGATCCCCTTCGTGAACGGCCAGGCCATTCACTTCTGCTTCGACTGGTACGATTTTTATAAGGGCTTCGTATACGCACTCCGTATTTTCCTTATGATCTCGTCCTTCTACACCGTGCTGATCACCACTAACTTCAGTGATATCATCTTAGGTCTGCAGAAGTGGCACATCCCCTACTCCATCGCCTTCGGTATCGGCCTGGTCTTCCAGATCATCCCCATCATCATCACCGAGCTTCAGGCTATCATGGATGCGCAGAGCTCCAGAGGTCTTGAGATCGACCGATGCAGCTGGACCACCAAGGTCAAGAACTATGTGACCTTCTCCCTTCCCCTGCTCTTCCGCGTGATCAGCAAGGGTCAGGCGATCTCGCTGGCAATGCATTATTACCAGCTGAACTTCTCAGTCAAGAGAACCGCTTACAAGGCGATCAGAGCAGGCCGCAACGACCTCGTCTTCGTACTGGTGAACCTGGCAGCCATCGTCATCACTATCATTCTCAGACTGAAGTTCTACATCCCCGTATAATTCACCCCGCAAAAGCGTCTCCTGATGCGCGTGCGGGAGGCTTTTGATATAACAACAAATTTATTTTTTCAAAGTAGGAGAACACTCATATGAAAAAAAAGATTTCCTTCGTGAACATTATTTTCTTCGTAGTTTTCGGTGTACTGACCGGCGTTCTTTGGGCTTACCTTTGCCCTATTCCCCTTATTCCCGGCGCAGTTCACTTTAGAACATTCGCATTTATCATTCCCGTAATCGGTTACTTATTTGGACCCGTTACCGGTTTCTTTGCAGGTTACATCGGAACCATCGTTTGGGCTTTACTGAGCGGTAACTTCATCCCTCTTCATTCCCCTCTTGCTGATGGTATCACCGTTGGTCTTTCCGCAGCTCTTCCTGCATTCTTCCATCTTAAGAATGGTAAGAGAAACCTTGTTGACGTTATCAACGAGAGCAAGAGCAAGTTCATCGTTCAGTGCCTCTTCTGGAGCGTACTCTTCGGCGTTCTCATGATCCTCTCCACCAGCCTTTCCCTTTCCTACTTCGCAGGTCTGGAGTACTCCTTCTGCGTAATCTGGATCGGTATCGCTGACGTTGTTCCGATCGCTCTTACTCCTTTCGTAGTTCTTCTTCTCGCTAAGAGAATGCAGAACGTACGCAACATCGTACCTTACATCTAAGATAGATCATATAAATGCACGCGTAAGTCTAATGTAAGTCAAAAATAAAACGGTATGCCAACCCCTTGGCATACCGTTTTTTATTTGTGTTCGCGCAGGCCTGCAGAAGGCGTTTTTCAGGCATAAAAAAACACCCTTCAGATCTCTCTGAAGGGTGTTGTGATTTCGCTTGCCTGTAAGGATTAATCCTGTACGTAAGGCATAAGTGCAACGTGACGAGCTCTCTTTACAGCTACGGTCAGTGCTCTCTGATGCTTAGCGCAGTTGCCGGTGATACGACGAGGAAGGATCTTACCTCTCTCGGAAACGTACTTTCTAAGCTTGTTGGTATCCTTGTAATCGATTACGTTATCTTTACCGCAAAATACGCAAACTTTCTTTCTTCTGCGAATTGCGCCTTTTCTTCTCATGGGAGAATCAGACTTCTCGGTCTTGTTAAAAGCCATTTTATTGCCTCCTATCTAAACTAATCACTAAGTGTCCCTTGCGGGATGAAAACTAATTGAATGGTAATTCTTCGTCAATGCCGTCGGGAATGTTCATGAAACCATCGGTCATTCCGGAAGGAGCCTGTGCATTGCCGGCATTATAACCGCCGCCAAAAGATCCTCCGTTATATGCGCCTTCGCTGCCTGCAGAAGATGCGTTCTTGCTCTCTGCAAACTCGATCTCATCAACCACTACACGTACGCTGTAGACCTGCTGGCCATCGCGGTTGGTGTAATTGTCATTCTGAATTCTTCCCACAACAACGACCTTAACGCCCTTGCGCAGATATCTCTCGACGAACTCGCCTTGTCTGCCAAATGCGGTACAGTTAAAAAAGTCTGCAGTGGGTTCTCCGTCGCGACTGAATCTTCTGTCTACTGCGATAGAGAAACGTGCAACTGCGGTCTGATTGGCACCCTGTGAGTATCTTACTTCAGGGTCTCTGGTCAATCTTCCCATAAGAATTACTTTATTCATAATGTGCTTCTCGCTTTCTAATTATGCCTCGTCAGTTCTAACGCATAAATATCTGATAACATTTTCCATAATGCGAACACGGCTCTCGATCTCAGCGGGAGCAGTGCTATCAGCTTCGAATCTGATGAAGTAGTAGAAGCCTTCCTTCATCTTCTGGATCTCGTAAGCAAGTCTCTTCTTGCCCCACTCATCCACCTCAGTGATGGTACCGCCAAATCTCTCAACGTAAGCTTTGCACTTGTCAACAACTTTTGCTCTTTCATCGTCTTCGATCTTAGCGCTAACAACAACGGCTAATTCATACTTGTTCATGCTTGTTACCTCCTTTTGGTCTCTGGCCCACGTCCTACCGTGAGCAAGGAATATAATATATCACGAGTTAATATAGTATCATAAAACAAATTCGGATGCAAGTCTTTTCCCGAAAAAATATCGAAGAAATGCCCTGAAATAAAGGATTTTTAGAGGATCTCCTTCACATTTTTCTCCAGGACCTTGCGTGCGATCATGATCTGATGTCCGCAGCCCTTGCATTTCAGTCTGAAATCGGCTCCGACGCGAAGGACTTCCCACTCTCTGCTTCCGCAGGGGTGCTCTTTTTTCAGTTTCAGGGTGTCTCCCACGTTGATCTCCATGATTGCTCCTTCCTTGATACTATAAACCGTTTCCGACAGTTACATATTGCCCATCACAAAATCCTTCAGCACGCCTAAGAATTCTCTGAGCAGGTTGTTGGGCAGTGTGACAGGATAGGATCCCGCTGACAGGCCCTCTATATGGGCATAGCCCTGTTTCTTTGCAATGTTCAGCGCTCTGAACATGTGAAAATCGTTGGTCACAAGAACCACGCGCTCGCTCTCGGGTGCAAAAAATCCTGCGCTGTAGGTCAGGTTCTCGTAGGTGTTGCGCGACTTATCTTCCGCCAGGATGCGCTCCTCGTCGATTCCCCGCGCGATCAGATACTGCTGCATGCCGGCAGCCTCGGGGATGCTCTCCGAAGGGCCCTTGCCGCCTGAGACGATGACTGTCGCCTCGGGGTTGGCGATCAGGTACTCATATGCCTTATCAAGGCGCTTCTTAAGCAGATAGCCGGGACCGTTTTCCGTCCACTCGGCACCTAACACCAACACCCGGTCCGAACCGGGAGCCGGACGTGCATGGAAGCTTCCAAAGATCAGTCCCAACACCAGCGCAAACACTCCAAAGCCTACTGCCGCAGCGATTCCAAGGAACCATTTGACTGTGGCCGGCAGGTCCCGAAGCACTTTCTTCTGCACCAGAATACCCAGCAGAATAAGTGCAGCGCCCATAATGCCCCAGAGCAGGAAAAAGAAGGTTCCGAAATTGACAAAAAGACCTATGGCAAGGCAGTACAAAATGCAGAGTGCACCCAGCGCAATAAGAATCACAGGCACAACTCCAATGCGCTGTCTGCGTGCGTCCTTGGCACTGCTCACGTAGATTACTCTCCTTGTCTTTTCAACCGGGATCAGCTCGTCCCCTTTTCTTCGTCTTCGCATCCTTTTCTCCCCATGTAAGACCGATGTTCTGATTTTATTTTAACATAAAAAAAGACGCTCCACACGCCCTCAATTCTTAATATTTTCTAATTTTTTCAGGGCGCGGGGACCGTGAATGTGGTAAAATACAGGTATGGACCTGCCCCTGTGCGGACAGCGTATCCGCGAATAGTTTTTTACTCCGGATAATCAAATAAAACGTATGGATCTGCCCCTGTCTGGCAGCATACCCGTAAGATTTACCCTTCAGATACCCGAAAAACCGTTGCAAAAGCATCGCGCAAGGTGCGGAAAGGACAGCGTATGGATACTTTAAATGATAAGATCTCTCAGTTAAAACAGATGGTGGAGGAGAGCAATTACATTGTCTTCTTCGGCGGAGCAGGCGTCTCCACCGAGAGCGGCGTGCCCGATTTCCGCAGCGTGGACGGACTCTATAACCAGGAGTACGACTATCCTCCGGAGACGATCTTAAGCCACAGCTTCTACCGCGCAAGACCCGACGAGTTCTACCGCTTCTACCGCAACAAGAT
>JAZULD010000090.1:0-36014 GCA_045643625.1 Acetatifactor sp.
GGAGGCAAGAGGTATCTTAAAGCCCGGCGCCACCCTCATCGAGCCCACCTCCGGCAACACCGGCATCGGTCTTGCATCCGTTGCAGCGGCAAGAGGCTACCATCTCATCATCACCATGCCCGACACCATGAGCATCGAGCGCCGTCAGCTGATCAAGGCTTACGGTGCCGAGATCGTTCTGACCGAAGGCGCCAAGGGCATGAAGGGTGCCATCGCCAAGGCTGAGGAACTGGCTGCACAGATCGAGGGAAGCTTTATCCCCGGTCAGTTTGTCAATCCCGCTAACCCGGGGGCACATTACGAGACCACAGGTCCCGAGATCTGGGCCGACACCGACGGCAAGGTCGATATCTTTGTTGCAGGCGTAGGTACCGGCGGCACCATCACCGGCACCGGCTCTTACTTAAAGGAACAGAATCCCGACGTGAAGATCGTTGCAGTCGAGCCCGCAACCTCCGCAGTTCTCTCCACCGGCGTTGCAGGTGCTCACAAGATCCAGGGTATCGGAGCAGGCTTCATTCCCGATGTATTAAACACTGAGATGTACGATGAGGTCATCCCCGGTGCGAACGAAGATGCTTTTGCGACCGGCAAGCTCATCGGTCTCAAGGAAGGCGTTCTGGTAGGTATCTCCTCCGGCGCAGCCGCCTGGGCAGCCATCGAGCTGGCAAAGCGTCCCGAGAACGCAGGCAAAACCATCGTGGTACTGCTTCCCGACACCGGCGACAGATACCTGTCCACTCCTCTTTTTGCAGATTAATACCCGGTTCTCCCCGATAAAACAAAAGAAAAGCGTAAGTCCCCGAATTGGGAACTTACGCTTTTTTGTATTTGTACAAAGTCTTGCACTAAGGAGGGACCCGCTTGCGGGAACTTGTACTAAGGAGGGACCCGCTTGCGGGAACTTGTACTAAGGAGGGACCCGCTTGCGGGAGGATGCCTTAGTGCCTTAGGATGCCTTAGTGCCGTAAGCTGCCTTTTGCAGCTTACCTACGCAGGCGCCGGCGAACGAAGTTCGCATAGGATGCGCCTGCTCCTATTAAATTAGAACCTTCTTCCACCGCCGCCGTGGGTCGTGCCGGAGTGGCTCACATGTGTGTGGGAACCGCCGCCCATGCTGCCGGTGCGGGGACCGCTGCTTGTATTTCTGGGGATCGGCATGCGGTTTACATGATGTCCCGCCATG
Organism: Acetatifactor sp.; assembly: GCA_045643625.1. GTDB lineage: Bacteria > Bacillota > Clostridia > Lachnospirales > Lachnospiraceae > Acetatifactor. The sequence goes on from JAZULD010000090.1 coordinate 1,187, forward strand.
CGGTCGTACTGCTCGGTGATCGCTAAGCTGTCGCGCTTAAAGTAATCGCTTGCCGTATACTTGGAAGATACGGACCTGAGCTGACCCTTATGGCGCTTGTTGTTGATCCACGCTACGATGGCGCCGAAGAAACCACCGATGCCAAGCTGGCTGCCGCCAAGGCTTCTGGTGTGCTCCACGGGCTCATAATTCCAGGAATTATCGCCGTAGGTGCTGTCACCGTAATCGTCGTAGGGAGTGCCTGTTTTGGCCATCTCAAGGAGATAGTCAACGTCACTGTTGTACATGCGGAAGGCCTCGTAGAAGTTGCCGTCCACCATCTTGGGGAAGGCGTCGTCCATGATCAGGTCGATACCCTTATCGGTGATCGCGGTGATGCCGTAGCCGCAGGTGGAGAGGTATGCACCGCCGCCGTCGGGTCCGAAGTAGACCAACATCAGGCAGCCATCTCTGTTCACGCCGCAGCCGTAGCCGTTGTCGTCATAATAGTCATCCGCATAGTCCCACTCGGTGGCGCTGCCGATGCTGTCGACGGTCACGATGACCACATCAAAATCATATCTGTCGCGGATCGTTCTGATCTCGCGCTCCAAAGTCTCCTCCTGGCTGTCGTCCAGGACATCCGCATAGTCCATAACATTGCTGCCGTAATCACTTGCAAATACAGTGAGGGGCAGAGTGGTAAAGCACAGTACAAGGACTGCAATGATTGCCAAAAATCTTTTCATCTTGCGCACCCCCTTAACTGAAGAACCAGGCGATCAGAGTAACGATCGCGGCTGTGATCAAAAAAGTACGCAGGGAGGACAACTTGGACTTTTTCTTGTCCTCGGGCAGGTCGCCCACGAATTTACCGGTCTGACCGTTCATGGCAAAGGTGTAGGTCTTGCCCTCGTAGGTGGAGGACAGCATGTACACGGGATACATAGCGTATTTTACCTTGCCCTCGATGGTCTCAACGCCGTTGTTGCGGTCGCCGGAGCGCGCAAACTGGTCCACATACTCAGTGCCCAGGCCGCTTCCCATCTCGCCAAGCTTGCCGTAGAAGGAGTTGCTGCTGTAGGGGCTCACTGCGCCGTAACCCTGCACGGTGCCGCGCAGAATATCGCTGACGCTTTTCTTAAGTCTCTCGCTTGCTCTCGCCTCACAGGCCTTATCGTCCACATCGAATCTGTTTGCAAAAAATCCTGCCAGATAAGCAGTCTTAAAGGGAACCGCCTGACTGAAATCAAAGGGCTCCAGGGACTCCATCAGCGCATCCGGGATCATGGAGGAACCGTCTACGGGGATGTTTTCAAACTCCATGGTACCCGCACGGAAAACATCGTACATAGTGACCTCGGAGTATTGGAACTGATTGTCGCTCCAGGATCTGGTATTCTCTGCCTCGTAGCGGGCAAAGCCCCTTACCTTGGAGGAGAAGAGCCAGAAAGGAACGTAGATGCCCTTGATCTCCTGAATGTGGTTCTCGCTGGCAAAAGACTTGGGCAGCAGGTACTTGCCCTTGATATGCTCTTTATACTTGGCCATCGCGTCTTCCTTGCTCAGCTTGAAGGGGATGACATAGTCGGGCTTTAACTTGCCCTGGAAACGTCCGGTGATGACGACATTGTTGCCGCAGTAGGGGCACTCGGTAGCCGCCAGGGTGCTGTCACCCACGATCTCACCGCCGCAGGACTTACAGGTGAACACGCTTAAGTTGTCGGTCTCACCGGCCTCCCACTCGTTTCCGCCCTCGTTGTCCCAGTGAAAACTGTCCTCGGGCAGCTCGTCATAATCGGGCTCGGGCGCGTCAAGGATCTCGTCAAGCTTCTGGAATTCCTCCATGTCCATAACTGTGTCGCAGTAGGGACATTTCATCTTCTGCAGGGAGGAGTCAAATTCCATGGCGCCTCCGCAGGCAGGACATTTGTATTCGTTTAATTCACTCATTTTTAGCACCTTCTTTACTTGTTCGGGCCGCGGATCCGCAGCCGTGAAAATGCATCAAAAATATTATATCCCAAAAACGGGGATGTGTCATTGTTTTTTGTGCAGGCAGCTCGTTTGCCGCGCTTCGTTCTCATATCGCATGCATCTGCATCACTGCTCTTCGCACACTCGTGTCGTATACACCTGCATCGCTGTTCTTCGTACTTTGTCGCCTGCGTCACCCTCTTCTCGCATACTCCTCGTTGAGGACCGCAAGCTCCTCGGGGGTATCGCTGTCCGCAAGTTCGTAGCGGTCAAACGCCTCCACGGTGCGCACCCTCTCGGGCACTTTTTTGATCAGGTAGGCGCCGCCCTTCTCCTCGGGCAGGCTTTTCAGTCCCTCGAAAAAGTCCGCAGGGAAGATCGTGGGAAGACCCACATCCTCTCCGAACCTGAGTCTTAAGATCTTGTCCTTCTCCTCGCAAAAAGCCCGGATCAGAGCCTCGATGCTCCCCACTCGAAGCAGGGGCTGGTCTCCCGGAAGGATCATGATACCGTCAAGCTTATCTCTGTCGTCACTGCCGTCAGCCACTGTCACTGTCCTGCCCTCTTGCCTTGCGATATCCGCAAGCGCCTCTGCGCCCTCCGTCAGGAAGGCAGTTCCCAGCCGCAGGGTATCGTTTTTATGGGGCATGTCATGCAGGGCGCAGGGAACATGCCGTTTACTGCAGATCGCTGCAATCTCGGGATGTCTTGTGACCACAACATACTTCGTCAAAGATGAGGCCTGCGCCTTGTCCAGGATGTGCTCGATCAGCATTTTGCCGCCGCATTTTGCCAGCAGCTTGTTGCTTCCGAAGCGCTTCGAGACGCCCGACGCCATGATGATGGCACCCACTCTTGCCAATATTTTTTTATTGAATTCCAGGATGTAGCTTTCGCCATTTCTCGGGTCGATGCGCGTCTCCTCCTTCACAAAGCGGAATCCGCACTTCATCTGCAGTTCATGGGATGCGATGTTTTCCTTCCTGCAGGAAGCGATAAATTTATGTGCCCCGCAGTTTCCTGCCTCTTCTGCAAGGGCATTCAGGATCTGCGTTCCGTACCCTTTTCGCAGGAAGTCCGGTCCCAGTGCAACTCCCGTATCTTCGTAGACACCGGGCTCAATTTCCCTCATTCCGGCAAACCCGATGGGACGGTCATTCTCTTTTTCATACACCAGGAAAGCATATTTGTTGGCCCTCTGGAAAGCGATGGTTCTGCGCATTCTTTCGGCGGCTTCCTCCTCGGAGGTCGTCACGTCCCAAAGCATGTATCTTGCGCTCTCTTCGCGGCTCCACAAATTCCGGTATATTTCCGTTAAGTCTTTCTCTTTTGCCTTCTTTAAGACCAGTTCGTCAGTCTCTATAAAAAAATCGCTGTAGTCCGGCTCTATTTTGCCGTCAGCCGCATCGAATCTAATATTCTCTGTCATATTTTTTATCAATTCATCTGTGAAGATCGGTCATCCTCGCCGGTCACCGACCTTCGCCCAAATTATTCGTATCTGAAATCGTAGAACTCCGCGCTGCCGCCAAGCTCCCCTGTTGCAAAACCGAAGAGGCCGTATCTGACGCCGGTGAAGTGGTCGCGTCTGAAGAAGATGCGCTTTGAGTCGCTCATCACCTTCCACTCGCCGTCCTCCTCGTAGGAGATCACTGCCACGTCGCGCATCTCCCAGAAGTCCGCAGCGATCTTGAAGCGTACCCTGGGGCCGCTTAACGGTGCACAGAACACCTCATCACCGGGCTCATGGTCCTCGGGAATTCTGTCAAAGGAGTCATCGTCGCTGTCTCTGCAGACCAGCACCGCATAGTATTGACCGTCTCGCTTGGTGACTGCCGCCGCACCGTAACAGCTGCACAGCGCAACCATGCCTGCGTAGTCGCCTTCTTTTAAATCACTGCCGTCCACCAGCACACTTGCCTCGCACTCGGGGAAGCGCATTCTCTGGGTGATGGTGTTGGGTGCCTCAACCACATTTTTGCAAAGCTTGCCCATGGTGATGCGGTAGCAGCCCTTTTCGCTGTCCTGCTCGCAAAGGTCGGTCCAGGGCTCATGGTTGAACTCCCAGTGCTCACCCACTACGCCGCCCTTATGGATCTCGCCCCTGAAATCATCGCTCTTTACAAGAGGTGCGTACTCGTATCCGGGTCTGGTGCTCTCCACCTCGAAGGAATCGGGCATTTTGCCGTGGTCGCCGAACACAGGAGTGTCGCCCTCCCAGGTCACAGGCACCAGCACGGGCATTCTGCCGCCCGCATCTCTGTCCTGGAACAGCAGGGAGTACCACTTGCCGTCGGGGGTATCCACGATACCGCCCTGAGCAACGCCCATGTCGCAGTAATCAAGAGTCTCCTCGAAGACGTCGCCGCCCACGAATTCACCTTCCAAAGAGTCAGCGGAGAAGCATGCCTCATTTCGCATCCAGCGGTCTCTTCTGGAGTGGATCAAAAACAGATAGTATCTGCCGTTAATTTTATACAGGTGAGAGCCCTCATAACCCAGGCGGGGATTGCCCTCATCGCTGACGATCATTCTGTGAACGCCGCCCTCCTTGGGACCGGAGAGATCGGTCCTAAGCTCGGTCAGCCAGATGTATCGGTTGCCGTAAACGATGTAAACGCGAAGCTCTCCGTCGATTTCGTCAAACAGCAGGGAACAATCGTGGTAAAAACCTTCGATCTCATGTTTTTCCCAGGGACCTTCAATATCGGTCGCGGTGTAGAGATAGGTCTTGTGGGTATCGTTTGCCACAAAGGCGATGTAAAAAGTGCCCTTGTAATAGCGGATGGTTGCCGCCCACATACCCTTCGCCTAGATCTACTTCTCGCCCACCAGGCGCTGTTCCTCGGTGCTGTCCAGGGTATCATATACGTAGGTCAGATGCTCCCAGTGCACCAGGTCGTAGGAGCGCAGGATCTCACAGCCGGGCATAAAATACATGGTGGTGGTCACCATGTAGTAGGTGTCGCCCACGCGGATGATGTCCGGGTCGGGATAATCGTATCTCTGCGCCCTGTTTTCAGAGGTGCGCATCCATTCTTCTTTGGTCATTTTCTCTGTGATCTTCATCTGTTGTCCTTTCAGTTTCGTCGTCGTTATTACAGGGCTGTTATGCCGCGTTTTTTTACAAAAAAGTTCCTATCAATTATACCAAATCGCACCCTTTCCCACAAGGCGCAAGGTCTTACAGTGGTGAAAACTATCTTTCCTTTTCCCATATGGAATGCTATAATATATACAACCTATTAATTCCCACAAAGAAAGGATATTATCATGAGCAATTTCAAAAAGTATGTAGCTGAGTTCATCGGCACCTGCGTACTGGTAACCTTCGGTTGCGGTACTGCGATCCAGGTAGGCTGTGATGTTGTTGGCGGTTATTTCATGACTGCACTTGCATTCGGTCTCGTTATCGTTGCTATGGCATACAGCATCGGCAATATCTCCGGTTGCCATATCAACCCTGCAGTTTCCATCGCTATGCTGATCTCCAAGAAGCTTTCCGTTCAGGACTTCGTTGGCTATGTGATCGCACAGTGCCTCGGTTCCTTCGCAGGCTGCGGCATCCTGGCTGCACTGTTCGGTATGGACTGCGGCTTCGGCGCTAACGCAGGTTCTAACATCGGCATCTCCCTTCTTGCTGAGGTAGTTCTTACCTTCGTATTCGTTCTCGCTATCTGCGGCGTTACCAGCAAGGTAGAGAACGGCACCGTTGCAGGTCTTGTGATCGGTCTTACCCTGACCCTGGTTCACATCCTCGGCATCGGCTTTACCGGTACTTCCGTTAACCCTGCAAGAAGCCTTGCTCCCGCGATCTTCGCAGGCGGCGCAGCTCTCAGCCAGGTTTGGATCTTCATCGTTGCTCCCCTTGTAGGCGGCGCTCTTGCAGCAGTTGTTTACAACTATCTTGCAGCTGAGAAGTAAGATCTTTTCGTTCTACAATTTCATAAAGCAATAAGAAAAACCGCAGGGCATGCGATATGCTCTGCGGTTCTTTTTTGTTTATTATTATCTGCCGGGGATCGTCGTCCGCCGGCTGCGGGAATCGTCGTCCGCCGACTGCATGGATCGTCGTCCGCCGGCTGCTGGCTTCCTGCCGACCTGGGTTTCTTACTTTGCCTTCTTCATCTCGCTCTTTAAGACCTCGATAGCCTTCTCAAGCTGGTTGTCATCCTCGCCGTCGGAATCGTAGTAGCGCTCACCATCAAATTCACACACCACGTCGGGCTCGATGCCGGTGCCATGGATGTTTCGTCCGTTTGGTGTAAAATATCTGCTGATAGTGACCTTCACCGCAGTACCGTCGGAGAGATTCTGTATCTGCTGCACGATACCCTTGCCGTAGGTAGTGGTACCCACTAAGATTGCCTTGCCGTGGTCCTGCATAGCGCCTGCTAAGATCTCGGAGGCACTGGCAGAGTTCATATCCACCAACATAACGCAGGGAACCTTAAGCTCATTTAATCCGCCGCAGGTGAAGTCGGTGCGTTTACCGTATTTATCCTCAGTGTAGACTATCAAACCCTCGGGAAGAAGATTTCTTGCAATATCGGCGACAGTATCAAGAGATCCGCCGGGATTGCCGCGCACATCGATGATCAGTCCATTCATGCCGGTTGCCTTTAAGAGACGCAGCTGTTCGTCGAACTGTTCAGACGTGATCTCATCGAACTCTGCGATCTGAATGTAGGCGATTCCGTCCTCTATGATCTTGCCGGTAACGGTGTCGAAGGACACCTCTTCTCTGGTGATTTCAAATTCCAGGTAATCCTCCGCGCCCTCACGGATCACGGTGAGAGTAACCTTGGTACCAAGCTCACCTCTGATGTGAGACACTGCCTCGGTCAGAGTCATACCGAATGTAGACAGGTCATCGATCTGGAAAATCAGGTCGTTGGGGCGAATTCCCGCACGCTCTGCGGGAGCACCCGCGATGGTACCCGCGATCTTGGGAAGCTGGGTGTCAGGATCGATACTCACGTGAGCGCCGATACCGTAGAAGACGCCGGAGAGGTCCGACATCAGGTCCTTGATCTCTTCCTGATTGTAATACTCTGTGTAGGGATCGCCCAAAGAGGACATCAGACCCTTGAACATGCCTTCCTCAAGCTGCTCGGGGGTGTAATCCTCCAGGTAATACATCTTGTCGATAACGTCCTCGAGAAGCTGAAGCTTCTTAACTGCCTTGGTGTTCACGGCCTTCGCCTCATCGAAGACGATCTTTATCTTATCACGGTCGCGATAATTGCGCACTGCGGTCACTGTACCGAAGCAGATCGCCACACCGAGTAAGGTGACCACCAGACCGGCGATCAGACCCGTGAAAAATATTTTCTTCTCGTTATTGTTCTCCATGATTCCTTTCGAATCTCCTTCGTACTCCCCTTATTTCTTGGAAATGTAATTCCAGGGAGAAACATATTCACCGTCCAGGCGGACGCTGAAATGCAGGTGGTTGCCGGTGGATCGGCCTGTGCTGCCCACCGCAGCGATGGTGTCGCCGCGGACCACCACGTCGTCCTTCTTGACATACAAAGCGGAAGCGTGCATATAGATGGTGTACAGTCCGCCGCCGTGATCGATCATAATATAGTTGCCCATGGTCGCGCTGTAGGTCGCTGCAACCACCACGCCGTCATATGCCGCGTAGATGGCTGTACCCTTGGGTGCGGTGAGGTCCACACCGTTGTGGAACTGCTTCACCTTCAGGGTGGGATGAATACGGTCTCCGTAGTCGTCGGAGACTCTGGTGTAGGTCGCCATGGGGAACTTAAAGGTTCCGCCGTCGTAGTTCAGTACCACACCGTTGGCAGCGATGATCCTGCGCTTCTCCTCGGCGATGAGCTTCTCCAACGCCTCGATCTCTGCATTCTGTTCAGCCACCATCTGCTGGTATTCCTTGATCTTCTTATCCTGATCGGTGATGTCGCTCTCGTACTCGAGAAGGTCCTTCTCCTTCTTGGCGATCAGCTCCTCGAGGTTCTTCTGTTCCTCTTCCACCTGCGCCTTGGTCTCGTCAAGGATCTCCTTCTCAAGCTCCAACTGTTCCTTGCAAAGCTCGGTATAAATACGGCTTGCCTTGAACTCGTCATATTGTCTCTGGTCGTAGCTTCTGATGCGCTCCATATACTTGGCGCGGTTCATAAACTCCGCCACACTTCTGCTCTGTGAAAAAAGCGCATCCATGTAGGTGTCGCCCTGCTCGTACATGGCCCTGATCCTGACGATCATGGCTGCGCGCTGGGTATCCTCCAGGTCCTGGGCCCTTGCAAGGTCCTCGGCGGCCACTTCGATCTCTTCTTCCTTGACACCGATCTGACTCTTCAGCTCCCTGATATTCTGCTCGATAGACTCAAGCTCCCTGTCGAGCTGGGTCACATACTTCTGGAGATCGTTCTTCTTATTCTCCAGATCTTTTTTGATCTTCTGCATATCGCTTAAGCGATTCTGCAGTTCCTTCTTCTGTGTCTGGGCCGTGCTGATCTGCTGCTCTTTCTTCTTGATCTCGTCATTGGTGATGGAGCTGTAGCTCGTTCCCGCCGCCGACACCTGCAGGGCACCTGCGACGAGCAGGCACACGCACAGAAGTACGTATAATTTTTTCTTCATTCAGTCAACCGTCCCTCGGGTCATGCCCGGTACTAAACGTAGAGGTGCTTACGAACAGTCAGCATACTGCCGATGAAACCGATGCCCACGCCCACAAGCAGGGCAAGGGGAGTGTACACGGCCGCAATGCTCTTTACGGGTAAAAACTGCAGGTAGTTCTCAAGCACTGCAAAATGCTCGGACACATAATTCAGTGCGTAATTGTACAGACTGTAGATCAGATACATGGGCACCAAAGCGCCGATGAGACCGATCAGAATACCCTCGATAACGAAGGGCGCGCGCACGAAGAAATCGGTTGCGCCGATGTACTTCATGATGTTGATCTCCTCGCGGCGGATGGAGATACCAACCACCACGGTGTTGTGGATCAGGAAAATGCTGACGCCCAGAAGCACGATGATGATGCTTAAGGAAATGTAGGCAACCAGCATGTTGGCACCGGTCAGGGTGTTGGCGGTCACCTCGGAGTAATTGATCTTGTCGATCTCGGGGATGGAGCGCAGCCAGGTGATCAGATCTGCCTGACGGGATACATCGCTCAAGTTCACGGTGTAGCTGTTCATGCCCTCAAGAGGGTTCTCGGTAAAGCCCTCTGCGTAGTTCTCGCCGAAGTACTGGGGGCCGAAGGTCTCCCATGCCTCATCGTCGGAGACGAAGGTCACAGCGGACACCTCTTCCCTCTCGCCGATCATCTTGCCGATGAGCTCCATGCGCTCCTCGGTAGCGTCCTCGGTGAGGAAAACAGTGATAGCAACCTCCTGCTCGGCGGTCTTCATAATATTCTGCAAATTGGCTGCGATGGCATAGAAAACACCCAGTAAAAACAGACATGCTGCGATGGTTGCCACGCTGGCCAGGGAATACCACTTGTTGTGGAAGATATTTAAAAATCCTCTCCTCAGAGTGTAGAGGAGACTATTCAATTTCTTCATCATCATTGTAGACACCTCTCTCCTCATCGCTTACGACAACGCCCTTCTTCAGCGTGATAACGCGCTTCTGCATGGCATTGACGATCTCCTTGTTATGGGTAACCACAACCACGGTGGTTCCGTTCGCATTGATCTCCTCAAGGAGGTTCATGATCTCCCAGGAATTGTTGGGGTCCAGATTGCCGGTAGGCTCGTCCGCAAGCAGGATCTCGGGGCTGTTGATCAGAGCTCTCGCAAGAGCAACTCTCTGCTGCTCACCGCCGGACAGCTCCTTGGTCTTTGCCTTGTACTTGCCTGCCAGACCGACGGTCTGCAGGATGGCGGGAACGTTCTTGCGGATCTCCTGTGCGGGAACCTCAACGATCCTCTGCGCAAAAGCTACGTTCTCAAAGACGTTTCTGTCCTTCAGGAGACGGAAGTCCTGGAATACCACGCCGAGACGGCGGCGGTACTGAGGAATGTAGCGGTGCTTCATCTTCTGCATGTCGTTGCCCAGAACATAAACACTGCCCTCGGTAGCGGTAAGCTCACGAAGCAGCAGTTTGATCAGTGTGGACTTGCCGGATCCGCTGTCTCCTACGATGAAAACAAACTCTCCGGGATATATGCTTAAAGATACGCCGTTTAAGGCGTAGGTATTCTGGTCATAGGATTTGCTGACATTATCAAGGTGGATGATGCCGTACTCTTCAACGAATTCATCTTTTCTCTGCTGAATACGCTCTTTTCTTGTCATCTATTTTTACCTGTCTTTCCAACGATCCGGGGCCGCCCCTAAGGACAGTCCCGGCTCATAAACGTTTCTCTGATGAGGAGAAGCATCTCGCGGATCCGTAAGGGCGGCAGGTGCCGTCCTAAGATCAATACTCGAATCTCTCCATGTAATTCATATACTTTACGACCATCAGCGCGATCTTGAAGGTGATCGCATCCTCAAAAACGCGGAGGTCAAGTCCGGTGCTCTTCTGGAGCTTGTCCAGACGATATACCAGGGTGTTGCGGTGGATGAACAGCTGTCTGGAGGTCTCGGACACATTCAGGCTGTTCTCGAAGAACTTGTGGATGGTGGTCAGTGTCTCCTCGTCGAAATCGTCGGGGCTCTTGCCGTCGAAGATCTCGCGGATGAACATCTTGCACAGAGGGATGGGCAGCTGATAGATCAGACGGCCGATACCCAGCTCGATGTAAGCCACAACGCTTCTGTCGTCGAAGAAGATCTTGCCTACGTCCAGCGCCATCTTGGCTTCCTTGTAGGAGCGGCTCACTTCCTTGATCTCGCTGACTACGGTACCGTATGCCACGCGCACATCCTTGAGGCCTTCCTTCTGGAGGTAAGCGATCAGGGCGTTGGCGCTCTTCTCGGTCTCTCTGGTGCCGTCGTTCTCAGCCAGGTCCTTCACAACGATAACATTGCTCTCGTCCACTGCGGTGATGAAATCCTTGCCGCTGTTGCCAAAGAATGCTCTGGTCAGCTCAAGGGTGTTGTTGTCTTTATTGGCAGACTCGACGATCAGAACCACTCTGGAGACGTCGGTCTGAATGTGGAGCTTCTTGGCGCGGCTGTAGATGTCGACCAGCAGAAGGTTATCAAGAAGAAGGTTCTTGATGAAGTTGTCCTTGTCGAAGCGCTCCTTGTATGCGGTGAGCAGGCCCTGGATCTGGAAAGCGACCATCTTGCCGATCACATAGATGTCGTCGCCGCCTCCGCCTGCGACCAGAATATATTCGAGCTGCTGCTCGTCGTAGATCTTGTAGTACTGGTAACCCTGAATCTCCTGGAAATCTGCGGGGGACGCAGCGAACTCTGCTGCCTGGGCAGAGCACTTGCTCATATCGGAGGTCGATGCGATCTCCTTGCCGTCCACATCAGTCACGCACAGTTCCACGCGCGCGATGCCTTTTAATCCTTCCAACGTATTCTGCAAAATCTGATTTGATATCATACGAATCTCCACTCTCACGGTCATGCCGACCGGTTGCCGATATTAACTCGATTATACATACAAATGTACAGAAAATTGGCAGAAAAAGCAAGCGTTTTTTATGCATTTTTTCGGAATTAGAGTCTTCTGATGCACTTTTCGCCGATTTCGACCTTGCCTTCCTTCAGCAGATGACCCACAGCGCGCTTGAACTCATTCTTGCTCATGCCGGTCTCGTGTCTGATGACCTCGGGGGCAGCTTTGTCGTTGAAGGGAAGCACGCCCTCGAAACTGTCCAGGATGTCAAGCAGGATCTCCGCGTCATCCTCGATCTGGAGGTAAGCTTTTTTGCGGATGCTCAAAGTGAGTCGTCCATCGTCAAGCACCTTCATGACACGGCAGGTCACATCGTCGCCGATCTGCACGTCGGTGACCAGCTCCTTCTTGGGGATCAGTGCGGAATAAATATTGTCAACGGCCACAAAAGCGCCGAAGTTGTCGCTGAGCTGATATACTCTGCCGGTAACGGTGTCCTCGACCTTGTAAGGGGTCTCCTTCAAAAGGTCGGGATAAACATTCATGGTTGCGCAGAGTCTGCTGCTCTTGTCGATGTACATGCTGACAAGCACACGCTCGCCGACGCTTACGCGCCTGGTCTGCTGCTTAAAGGGAAGCAGCAGGTCCTTCTCAAGACCCCAGTCAAGGAAGGCGCCGACCTTGCCCACCTGGGCTACGGTAAGCTCTGCCACCTGTCCCATCACAAGATTGGGGGTTCTGGTGGTGGCGATCAGTCTGTCCGCCGAATCTCTGTAAATAAAGACCTCAAGTTCATCGCCGACGCCCTTGCCCTCGGGTAATTGCTTGATGGGCAGAAGCACCTTGCCGTCGCTCATCTCCTTATCGCTTGAAAGATAAGCACCGAAGTCTACCTTGTTCACGATGACCAGTGTCTGTTTTTCTCCTAATTTCATAAGTCTCTCCTATCTGCAAAGAAATTCTACCGTTGCATAGGGATGTCCGTCCTCTGTTGACAATTCCACAACGCATTGTTTGTTATCTATCACAACTCCGGGCACGATCACGTCGTCTAAGAAAGCCTGCTTTTTGTACTCTGCACGCATCTGCAGGATCTCAAGATCCTCCGGCAGATACTGCAGGGCCATATTCACATACTGTCCGTTGTTCACGTGATGATTGGTGTCCAGATGATGCTTCTTCACCACGATGGGCTCCTGCTCCATGAGACCCTCGGGGATGGCGATCTTCCTGGGCGCATAGTCCATGGGAAGCTTCTCCTCGGGGACGTAGCGCCGGGCCATCTGCTCGGTCAGTCGGGCAGGCCTTAAACTGTCCGTGCTGAGAAGTGACCACACAGAGTTGGCCACGGCCAGAGTCTCGCCCTGCTCATCAAGCATAATAAAATTACGCATGCCCATAAAGCCCTTAAATTCGTAGGGCAAAGTGCCCACAGTCACTCTCTCGCCGATTCCCGGCATACGGTGCACCACGATCTGCCAGGCGTTCAGCACCCACACAAGATGCTGCTCCTTCAGATACCCCATACCCACGCCGAGGTCCTCGGAGTGAAAGGTGGATGCGTCCTGAAAATAATTTAAAAGTGACATAATTGTCAGTTTGCCTTCGCTGTCCGTCTCACTGTAACGGATCCTGCTGTCAAAAGTGTACATACCGTCCCTCGTTTCTTTTTTTCTCATGAAAAAATGTATAATCTGCGCCAGGCCGCGAGATCTCCCGCGCCGGTCGACTGTTATGCGGCGCATCAGGCGCCTGATAAATTAAAACTTGAAAATGATCTTCACAAAAAGCAGCGCGATGACTGCAAGCACCACATAGCGGATGCCCTTGGCGCCGTGCTTCATGGCAAAGCCCGCACCCAGGTAATTGCCCGCGATGCCAAACACCGCAGCAACAAGCCCCAACGTCATAAGCGCCTGTCCGCTTCGAAGGAACACCGCCAGCGCGGAGACATTTGACGCCAGGTTGGCAAGCTTGGTGTTGCCGCCCGCCTTCAGCACGTCCATGTGCGCAAAAAAAGTGTAGGCGATGATCAGGAAGGTGCCGGTGCCCGGTCCGTAGAAGCCGTCGTAGGTACCGATGACAAGGGACACCAGGATCACGATGGCAAGCTGTCTGCCAAAGGGGATGTCTCCCACTGCCTTCGGCTGAATGTCCTTCTTAAAGAGAAGGTACGCCGCAAGGATGGGCAGCGCGCCGATCAGGAGCATGCGGAAGATCGCATCGTCCACGATCAGGGCAGTTCTGGCACCGATATGAGCGCCTGCAAGCGCTGCGATGATTCCGGGAATGCCCAGCTTAAAATCCACGTGGCCGTTCTTGATATATCTGCCGGTGGCCACAGCCGTTCCGATTGAGGAGGAAAGCTTGTTGGTGGCAACCGCATTGTGCGCGGGAAGTCCTGCCATCAGGTACGCAGGCAGAGTGATCAGTCCGCCGCCACCGCCGATGGCGTCCACAAAACCGCCCAGAAAAACCAGGGGGCATACGATCAGAAAAGTTGTCAATGTGATAGTCATGTTATACTCTCCGGGGGCTTAAATAAAGAAAACTCAGTAGATCTCTCTACTGAGTTCCTAAAGCAGGGCTACAAGGATTCGAACCTTGAAAATGACGGAGTCAGAGTCCGTTGCCTTACCATTTGGCGATAGCCCTATCTGTGTTACTTGATGAATTATACATGAACCCGTTCGGTTTTGCAATACCCTTATTCAAATTTTTTTAAAATCTTTTGGCATGCGCCGGCCGCTCACTTTTTGGGGCTCCGCCTTGCTTTTGACGATGGATGCGCATATAATAGACACAAATCATTTTTTTGAAAAAGGAGTCCTACCAATGGCATTATCCGCAATCGCTGACAAGACACTTCTGACCACACTGCAGCTGATCTGCAAGCAGGTTCCCGAGAAAAATCCCGACAGCAAGATGTTAAGCATCATGGGCGAGCCCACTGCCTGCGACGCTTCCAGGCGCGAGGCCGAGTTCACTTTTACCCCCGAGCCCTGGATGGCCAACCCCTTCGGCAGCGTCCACGGCGGCACCATCTCCACACTGTTCGACAACTGCATGGGCTATCTCTGTCTGGCGCATTACCTGCCCAAGATGCACACCGTCACCGTGAACCTTCAGGTCAATTTCCTGGCGGTCGCACCCATGGATAAGAAGCTCAAGGTCATCTGCCACATCGACAAGAAGGGTAAGACTCTTGCATATATCTCCGCCAAACTCGTACCCGAGGGAAGCGAGGACCCCGTGGCTACCGCAACCAGCGTGTATTATATCGCGTCATAAAAACAACCCCGACACAGTTCATCTGCGTCGGGGCTTTTTTTATCTTTTTATACTTCGAAGAACAGGTCGCCGTAGGTGGGGAAGGGCCATACGGTCTTGTCAACCATAAGTTCCAGCTCGTCCACGGGCGCACGCAGCTCAGCCATCGCCTTCACAACGTTGTCCCTGTAGAAGAATGCCTTATCCTTCTGGTTCTTAACGGTCACAGCCTCAGCCTGCACTGCCTCGAGAGCGGTGAGTGCCTTCTTGACCTCGGAGAGCTTCGCGGAGACATCCTTTAAGATCTCCAGAGTCACTGTCGCGTCAACGCCTGCCTCCTTCACTGCGTTCACAGTACCTGCAAGGTTGGCGGTGTACCTGATCACTGCGGGCATGATCTGCTTCTTCGCCATATCGATCATGGTCAGCGCCTCGATGTTGATGGTCTTGGCGTAGGTCTCGTAGAGGATCTCCTCGCGGGACTCAAGCTCTGTCTTTGTAAAAATATGGAAACGCTCAAAGAGTTTGATTGCCTTGTCGGTGGTCAGGGCAGCGGATGCCTCGACCATGGAGCTGATATTGGGAAGGCCTCTTCTTGCAGCCTCAGCCACCCATTCCCTGGAGTAGCCGTTGCCGTTGAAGATGATCCTCTGATGCTTGGACATGTACTCCTTGATCACATCATGAACTTCCATGGCCTTGTCCTCAGCTGCCTCGATTCTGTCTGCAGCCTCGCAGAAAGCCTCTGCGACGATAGCGTTCATGATGGTGTTGGGGTTGCCCACGGAGTCGGAGCTGCCGGGCATACGGAACTCAAACTTGTTGCCGGTGAAGGCGAAGGGTGAGGTTCTGTTGCGGTCGGTGGCATCCTTGTCAAAATCAGGCAGAGTGGAAACGCCGGTATCGAGCTTGCCGCCCTCAATTAAGTGGGAAGCCTCGCCGTAGTCCACAAGCTGGGACACAACGTCCTCAAGCTGCTCGCCGAGGAAGATGGAGATGATCGCAGGGGGTGCCTCGGAAGCGCCCAGTCTGTGATCGTTGCCTACGCAGGAAGCACTCTGACGGAGCAGGTCTGCGTGGGTATCAACAGCCTTCATAATGCAGGCAAGCACCAGCAGGAACTGAATGTTCTCGTTGGGGGTCTCGCCGGGATCCAGCATATTGACACCATTGTCAGTTGTGAGGGACCAGTTGTTGTGCTTACCGGAACCGTTTACGCCTGCAAAAGGCTTCTCGTGCAGGAGGCAGGTCATGCCGTGACGGCCGGCAACCTTCTTCATGGTCTCCATGATCAGCTGGTTGTGATCCACAGCCACGTTGGCGGTCTCATAGATGGGTGCCAGCTCGTGCTGTGCGGGAGCGACCTCATTGTGCTGGGTCTTAGCGGTTACGCCAAGCTTCCACAGTTCAATGTTCAGGTCCTTCATATAGGAACCGATCCTCTCGCGGATGGTTCCGAAGTAATGATCGTCCATCTCCTGACCCTTGGGTGCGGGCGCGCCGAAAAGGGTGCGGCCTGCGAAGATCAGGTCGGGACGTCTTAAATATTTTTTACGATCGATCAGGAAGTACTCCTGCTCGGGTCCGACACTGGGAATTACCCTGGTAGCTCCGGTGTTGCCGAAGATCCTCACGATTCTTAAAGCCTGCTCGCTGACTGCCTCCATGGAACGGAGCAGAGGGGTCTTGGTATCAAGCGCCTCGCCCTTGTAGGAGCAGAATGCGGTGGGGATGCAGAGGATCACGCCGGTAGCGTCCTCTTTCAGGAAAGCGGGGGAAGTGATATCCCACGCGGTATAGCCTCTTGCCTCGAAGGTAGCGCGCAGTCCGCCGGAGGGGAAGGAGGATGCGTCGGGCTCGCCTTTGATCAGCTCCTTGCCGGAGAATTCAAGGAGCATCTTGCCCTCAGCGTCGGGATGGGTCACAAAGGCGTCATGCTTCTCTGCGGTAATGCCGGTCAGAGGCTGGAACCAGTGTGAAAAATGGGTCGCGCCGTTCTCCACAGCCCAGTCCTTCATTGCCTTTGCAACCACGTCAGCCACTGCCAGAGAGAGCTCGCCGCCCTGTTCTCTGACTCTCTTAACTTCCTCGTAGACTTCCTCAGGCAGTCTTTCTTTCATCTTGCCCATGGTAAAAACCTTGCTGGCAAAGATCTCTTCAACGTTTAAAACATCGCACATGTCGGTGTGTCCTTTCGTTTTGTTCGCGACAGTTCCACGATTCTTAAGTGTTTTTATTCGAACTCTCCGTCCTCGCACTTTACGCGCAGCAGATCGTAGTGATCTGCCTTCCCGGACAGTTTTATCCACAGAAGCTGCTTGGGATGAGGCGCGCTGTCCACAGCTTCGCCCTCCTCATTGTAGATAGCTTCCACAATGACAGGTACATTGCTGCCGTCGGGCTTCATGATCTCGATCTCATCGCCCACGCAGAACTTGTTGCGCTGCTCGATGCGCGCAAGGAGCGTGTTGCCGCTCACGTTTTCAAGGGTCCATCCCCTGTCAGATACGCTTGCGGTCTCCTCAACGATGCCGAGGTAGCGGTAGCCGTTCTTGTAGGTATTGTTGTCGTAGATCTGGGTATCCTGATCCGGCTTGCCGAAGTAGAAGCCGGTGGTGAAATTTCTGTAGGTGCACTTGGCGATCTCGGCGCGGTACCGGTCCATGTTCTGCTCATAGAGCGCGGGATCGGTAAAATAATCGTCGATCGCCTTGCGGTAGGTCCTTGCAACTGCTGCCACATACAGCGCGGTCTTCATGCGGCCCTCGATCTTCAGGCTGTTGATGCCTGCCTCCACAAGCTCCGGAATGTGCTCGATCATGCACAGGTCCTTGGAGTTGAAGATGTAGGTGCCTCTCTCGTTCTCGTAGACAGGCAGATACTCGCCGGGTCTGGTCTCCTCGACCACCGCGTACTTCCAGCGGCAGGGATGGGTGCAGGCGCCGCGGTTGGCGTCCCTTCCGGTAAAATAGTTGCTTAAGAGGCATCGTCCGGAGTAGGAGATGCACATTGCGCCGTGGATGAAGCTCTCGATCTCCATCTCGTCCGGGATGTGATCCCTGATGGTGCGAAGCTCCTGTAAGCTTAACTCTCTGGCGGATACCACGCGCTTGGCGCCTAAGTTCCACCAGAACAGATAGGTCTCATAATTGGTATTGTTGGCCTGGGTGGAGATATGGACCTCGACCTCGGGCCACACCTTCTTCGCCAGCACGAACATGCCGGGATCGGAGATGATCAGTGCGTCGGGGCTGCAGGGCTTCATGTCGCGAAGCTCCTCAAAATAGCGCTCCGCACCCTCAAGATCGTAGTTGTGTGCCAGAATGTTGGCGGTCACATAGACCTTCACGCCGTGCTCATGCGCAAAAGCAATGCCCTCTGCCATCTCCTCCGGGGAGAAGTTCTTGGCCTTGGCTCGCAGGCCGAATGCCTCGCCGCCGATGTATACTGCGTCCGCTCCGAAGATAACTGCTGTTTTTAATACCTCAAGGCTGCTGGCGGGAACCAGAAGCTCGGGTTTTTTTACTGCATTTTCCTGCATGATCTTTCCTCTTACTGCTTATCGAGCTTCACGGACAGAGCGGCGCCGTCCCCCACGGGAAGAATCACGCTCTCAAGCTCGGGGTTGTGTTTCAATTCATAGAGATAATCCCGCATGCGGGCATGGATGGTGCGGTTGCGTCTGGTAACGGCAAAGCGGGATTCCACCACGTCGCCGTCCTGCAGCACGTTGTCGGACACAAGGAGTCCGCCGGGCGCTAACAGGCGCAGTACATCCGGGAAAAAGTTCAGGTACTGACCCTTGGCAGCGTCCATGAAGATCAGGTCGAAGCTGCCCTCCATGTCGCGCAGGATCTCCGTCGCATCGCCCTCAAGGAGAGTGATCTTATCCTCGCGTCCGGCCTTCTTAAAGTTCTCCTTGGCGATAGGGATCCTCTTCTCATATTTTTCAATGGTGGTGATGTGACAATCCTCGGGTGCGTATTCACTCATCAACAACGCAGAAAAGCCGATAGCAGTCCCGACCTCCAGGATATTCTTCGGCTTCGCGCTCGCCAACAGAAACTTCAGCAAGGCCTGCATGGATCTGCGGACGATCGGCACCTCGGTCTCTATGGCATATTGTTCAATTTCATCTAAAAAAGCGGTGTTGCCCCGATCCAGAGAATCAATAAAGGCAGACATCCTTTCATCTACGATCATGGCGCCTCCAAATCCTCTGCTCCCGCATTCAGCTGCCTTGCCATGACCTCCATCATCTCCTCCGCTGTCATGGCGGTGGAAAGGTCGAAGGTTCCGGGCTTCACTTCCTTGCGGAACTCGGAGAGATAATACTGGATGGCAAAAAGCTTGCCGTCTCTTACAAGTCCCTGCTCCTCGAACATCTCTCCGATGCTCTTGGGGGACATATCCTCTGTCACGGTGACGGTAACCACACGTCCCTGGCCCACAGCCACGGGGGGCTCGGCAAAAATGCGGTATCCGTAATCATAGCTGTACTTCACGCCGCGGTAGATCGCATAGATCACCACGATGGCGATAAGCACACGGAAAATAGCGGCACAGACAGCACCGATATACTGGTTGACTTTCATTGCTGCTCCCTTCGCATGCCCTTCCTACTCAAAGGAAATGGCATCTACAATGGTCAGGTTCATCTTCTGAAACATCCTGCAGAAGGTACGCTCCGCATCCAGAAAAGCAGACACGGCAGGCACTCTCAGGATATCAGCAAACTCCTCCTCGATCTCGTCGGCCATTCCGGGGTTGGCTTCCCTGTAGCCCTGGAGGGCAAAGGCGCGCATGCGGAACTGTAAGGTCCTCTCCCAGAGGGCGGGGTCCGACTTGAGGAGCTCTCTTCGATCGACATAGGCTCTGTATTCCCCGGAGGCTTTGATGGCCTCTGTAAGGTGCAGAACCTCTTCATCTATTGTGTTCATATTGTAGCTTTTCTCCCTAAGGAATGCAAGATTTTTTTGTCAGGCCTCAATGATGATGGGCAGGATCATGGGGCGGCGTTTGGTCTTCTTCCAGACGAACTCGCTGACACAATCCTTGGTCACAGCCTTGATGCGTCCCCAGTCGTTGCAGCCTCTGTCAAGGCAGTTGAGCACTGCTTCGCTGACAAGGTTGCGGGCCTCCTCGAAGAGCTCATCGTTCTCCTTCACGTACACAAAACCGCGGGATACGATGTCGGGTCCGCTGATCAGGTCGCCGTTGTAGCGGTCCAGGCCGATGACAACGATGATGATGCCGTCCTCGCCCAGGTGCTGGCGGTCTCTCAGTACCACATTTCCCACATCGCCGACGCCGATACCGTCGACGAAGATGGCGCCTGTGGGCACGGTGCCGGTCACTGCTGCCTCCTCCTCATTAAGTTTCAGCACGTCGCCGGAGCTTAAGATGAAGATGTTCTCCTTGTCGATGCCGAGGCTCTCTGCGATGTTGGCATGAGCCACCAGGTGCTTGTACTCGCCGTGCACGGGGATCGCGTACTTGGGCTGCACCAGAGTGTAGATCAGCTTGATCTCCTCCTGGCATGCATGTCCGGATACGTGGGCATCCTGGAAGATTACGTCCGCGCCCTTTCTGAGCAGGTCGTTGATGACCTTGGTAACGGACTTCTCGTTGCCGGGGATGGGGCTTGAGGAAAAGATGACTGTATCGCCCGCGCCGACGGTGATCTTGCGGTGCATGCCGGAAGCCATGCGGCTTAAGGCTGCCATGCTCTCACCCTGGCTGCCGGTGGTGATGATGACCTGCTGCTCTGCGGGGTAATTCTTCATCTGATCCAGAGTGATCAGCGTATTCTCGGGAATGCTGATGCATTTTAAATTGATGGCCGTCTCGATGATGTTCACCATGCTGCGGCCTTCCACAGCAACCTTTCTGCCGAACTTGTAGGCGGTGTTGATGATCTGCTGTACACGGTCTACATTGGACGCAAAGGTCGCCACAAAGATTCTGGTATTTTTATGCTCCTCGAAGAGAATGTCGAAGGTATGACCGACGGTTCTCTCGGAGGGGGTAAAGCCGGGACGCTCCGCGTTGGTGGAGTCGCACATCAGGGCAAGAACGCCCTTTTTGCCGAGCTCCGCAAAACGCTGCAAGTCGATGGCGTCGCCGAAAACAGGGGTGTAGTCCACCTTGAAGTCGCCGGTGTGGATCACAACGCCCGCAGGGGAGTAGATCGCCAGCGCAGCGGCATCCACGATGCTGTGGTTGGTCTTGATGAACTCCACACGGAAGTCGCCCAGATTGATGGACTGGCCGAACTTGACTTCTTTTCTCTTGGTGGTCTTTAAGAGGTCGTGCTCCTTTAATTTATTCTCAATAATGCCCATGGTCAGTCTGGTGCCGTACACAGGGACATTGACTTCCTTCAGCACGTAAGGGAGGGCGCCGATGTGATCCTCATGTCCGTGGGTGATCACAAAGCCCTTGACCTTGTCGATGTTGTCCTTCAGATAGGTGACATCGGGAATGACCAGGTCGATTCCCAGCATATCGTCCGCGGGAAATGCAAGACCACAGTCCACCACAATAATACTGTCTCCGTACTCGAAGGCAGTAATGTTCAGTCCGATCTGCTCCAGACCGCCCAAAGGAATGACCTTCAGTCCGGAGAGACCCATATTCTCTTTTTTCTTCAAAATAATTCCTCCAAAATATTAAAAAAGCGCTTGGAAGGCTCATTCCGTCAGACAAAGGCACATGCTTCATAAGTGACTTCTTTTTTCCGCGCAAAAAGAATCCGTCACCCTTTAGCCTGCGCCCGACAGATTGGTTGGGAACACCGTTTCTCCCTTCGCCCTCGCTTCCTCTTTCGGCAAAGGCAGTGCTCCTCCGAGTCTGCCGGTCTGTCGGCATCAGCGTTTCCGCTGCGTAAATACTACCGTAAAAATAATTAGATCAGGTCCACGTCGTCAAGGAGATCTGCGAAAACTGCGCCTACTGCATTCAGCTCGTCGTCATCCTCCACAAACTCATAAACGGCCTCCTCATCGCCGTCAGCGGACAGATCCTTGAGGATCATGGCTTCACCGTCGCCGTCCTCATCCTCGGTCACAAGCAGGTACATATGACCGGCGATCATGGTCTGTTCCAAAACATATAACTCCAGATCTTCTCCATCAGCGTGTAAGCTGATCTTCTCCAAATTATTGCTCATTTGCTCGCTCCATAGCTCTGCGGTCCAAAAAGCCCTGTAAGATCAGGGTGGCCGCGATCATATCAACATATTCCTTGCGGTTCTCTCTGCGCACACCGGCCTCCATCATGATCTTGTCGGCTGCCACAGTGGTCAGTCTTTCATCCCATAGAAAAACAGGGAGTCCGGTTCTTCGCTCAAGCTTCTCCCGAAACTCCTCCGTGAGTTCCACACGCACACCTTCGGTGGCGTTCATATTCTTGGGGAGACCTAAGACGATCTCCTCTACCTCGTATTCCTCGATCAGTTCCTCGATACGTGCCAGTGTCTGGCGGAGCTTGTTCTCCTCCTTGCGGCGGATGATCTCCACGCCCTGGGCAGTGATCAGCAGACTGTCACTTACGGCAACGCCCACTGTTCTGGAACCGAAATCCAAACCCATGATACGCATGCCTGTCCCCTACTGCCATTCCTTGCTGTTGATGTATTCGGTGAGCAGTTCCTCGACCAGCTCGTCGCGCTCTACCTTTCTGATCAGGCTGCGTGCGTTTCTGTGGCTGGTAATATATGTGGGATCACCGCTCATGATGTAACCTACGATCTGATTGACAGGGTTGTAGCCCCTCTCTCTCAGCGCACCGTAGACGGTGGCAAGCACCTCTCTCACACCGATGGGCTGTTCTGCTTCAACTTTAAAATATTGTGTGTTTTCAGGATTCTGCATGTATTCTCACTTTCCTTTTCGCTCAAAAATGACCTTTGCTCCAAGTATCCATACAGTATTATCTTAACGCATCGGAGTGGAAAATTCAACTCTATCTTTGTCCCAGCAGAATTTCATCACTTAAGAAATCCTGTGCGGTGACGCGCACGATGCTGCCTCCCGCAAGGTCCTCGGAGACCGGAACAGCCACTCTCACATAGTCGGGAGTGTAGCCGAGATAATACTTTCCGCCGGAGATCTCCTTCTCCTCCTCGAGGAGCACTTCCACCTCTTTGCCCAGGTAAAAACGTCTGAATTCCTTAGACTGCTCATCCCTTAAGGCGATCAGGCGGGCACTTCGCTCGCCCTTCACCTGCTCTGGGATCTGTCCCTTCATGACAGCGGCTCTGGTGCCTGCGCGCTTGGAATACTTAAAGACATGCATCTCGTAGAAGTTCGTCTTCTCTGTAAATGCAACCGTCTTCTCAAATTCCTCCTCGCTCTCCTGAGGGAAGCCCACGATCACATCGGTGGTGATGGCGGGATGCGCAAAAGCCTCACGAAGGAAGCCCACGCTCTCGAAATATTCATCCGCGGTATAATGGCGGTTCATTCTCTTTAAAGTCTCATCACATCCGCTCTGCAGGGACAGATGGAAGTGAGGGCAGATCTTTTTCTGTGCCGCAAGACGCGCAGCTGCCTCTCCTGTCACCACGCGGGGCTCTAAGGAACCCAGGCGGACGCGGTCGATTCCCTCCACCTCACAAACCATATCGATCAGGTCAAGGAGCTTGCCTCTGCCGGAGTAGTCCAGGCGCTCCTCGGTGCGCTTTACGGGAATGCTTAAGCCCTTCTCCCAGCTCTCCTCCTCAAAGTCGATGCCGTAGGAGCTGATGTGAATGCCGGTCAGCACCACCTCACGGTATCCTGCTGCCGCAATGCCTCTGATCTCGTTTAAGATATCCTCGGCCTTTCTGCTGCGGACTCTGCCTCTTGCCAGAGGGATCGCACAGTAGCTGCAGAACTGGTTGCAGCCGTCCTGGATCTTGATGTAGGCTCTGGTGTGCTCCGCAGTCTGCTTTAAGGTCATCTCCTCATATTCATAGGTCGCTGCGATGTCAAGCACGTCGCTCTTTACAAGATCTGCCTGCTCCTCGCGCTCTCTCAAAAACTGCTCTAAGATGGTGACCATCTCGTTCTTTCGGTTGTTGCCGATGGCAAGGTCGATGGCCTCGTCCTTCTCCACCTGCTCTGCGGCAGTCTGCACGTAGCAGCCCACTGCAACCACCACTGCATCGGGGTTCAGCTGCTTGGCGCGATGGAGCATCTGGCGGCTCTTGCGGTCCGCAATATTGGTGACGGTACAGGTGTTGACGATGTAGATATCCGCTTTTTCCTCAAAAGGAACCACGGTATATCCCTGCTCGACCAGCATCTGCTGCATCACATCCATCTCATAGGAATTCACTTTACAGCCCAAATTGTGAAACGCTACGCTTTTCATGAAAAACCCTTTCCGCAACGTGCTCTCCTCATCTTTTTTCCTTGACTTTTATTTTGGTCAATATTATGATTATTTCAGAAGCCAAAGCGCTTCCAAGTACTGACCTGAGGAGGTAATCAACGTGAAAAATGTACAGATTTCTTTAAATTCTATTGATAAAGTTAAGTCCTTCGTCAATGCGATCACCCGCTTCGACTGTGACTTCGATCTTGTTTCCGGAAGATATGTTATCGACGCTAAGTCCATCATGGGTATTTTCAGCCTGGATCTTTCCAAGCCCATCGATCTTGCTATCCATTCCGAGAGCGGCGATCTGGAGGAAGTTATGGCAGTTATCGCTCCCTACATCGTAGAGGCTTAATTGCAACACTTGTCTGCGAACTGCATATAAGGCGTAAATCAAGGTGCCCGGCGCATAAGCGCTTGGCACCTTTTTTACGCGAATAATGAGCTAAAATTTATGCTTACTCTACAATAATAACCTCATCGGTATCCAGTGCGGTCTGAACAAGCTCCTCGATCTTCTCATCAAGATTGTGCTCGTGACGGCGGATAATATTGAGGTTGGGCTTGGTCACGGGATGCTTGGCCACAAAGATGGTGCAGCAATCCTCGAAGGGCAGGATGGAGGTCTCGTAGGTGCCGATCTTCTCGGACACTTCCACGATCTCCTGCTTGTCAAAACCGATCAGAGGACGGTAGACAGGCATGGTGCAGACCTCATTGGTAGCCGCAAGGGAGCTCATGGTCTGAGATGCCACCTGGCCGATGCTCTCGCCGGTGATCAGACCCAGGCACTCGTTCTGCTCTGCGATGGTCTGTGCGATGCGCATCATATATCTGCGCATGATAATGGTAAGCTCCTCATGAGGACACTTCTCATGGATGTAGAGCTGGATGTCGGTAAAATTGATGACATGCAGATAGATGGGGCCTGTGTAACCGGATACGATCCTTGCCAGGTCCACGACCTTCTGCTTTGCTCTCTCGCTGGTGTAGGGCGGAGCGTGGAAATAGACTGCGTCGATCTTCACGCCGCGCTTGGCGATCATGTAGCCGGCAACGGGGGAATCGATACCGCCGGACAGAAGGAGCATAGCCTTGCCGCCTGTACCCACGGGCATACCGCCGGGTCCGGGAATGACCTGAGAGTAGATGTAGATCTTCTCTCTGACCTCGATGTTCAGCATGATATCGGGCTCATGAACATCTACGTGCATCTCGGGGAACTCGTTAAGGATCGCCTCGCCCATGTCCATGTTGATGACCATGGACTCCTTGGGATAATTCTTGCGTGCTCTTCTGGCGTTGACCTTGAAGGTCTTGTTAAGCTCGGGGTAGGTGGAGCGCAGATGCTCAAAAACATCCTGCACCAGCTTGTCCCAGCCCTCGTCCTCCACACAGACAACGGGGCAGATGCCGGAGATACCGAACACCTTCTTGAGTGCCGCAATGACCTCTTCGCTGTCGAACTCGCTCTCTGCGTCCACAAAGATACGACCCTGGGTCTTGTGAACCAGGAAACGGCCGTCACACTTTTTTAAAGAGTGCTTGATCTGGTGAACCAGCATGTCCTCGAATAAGTATCTGTTTCTTCCCTTGATGCCGATCTCGGCATATTTGATCAAAAATGCTGTAAACATGTTATCCTCTTCTCTTAACTGCGTGCATACTTTCGCAACAGTGGAATTTTATCATAGATCGCCTGCAATGTGTAGTCTATTTCTTCAATTGTGGTAAATACGGAAAAACTGAAGCGGATGGTGGATTCCAACAAATCCTTCGGCACTCCGATGGCCTTTAAGGTGGCGGAGGGGGAAGGCTTCCTGGCGGAACAAGCGCTTCCTGCGGACACGTAGATGCCCTTCTCCTCTAAGGAGTGGAGCAGCACCTCGCTTCGCACGCCCTTGAAGGACACGCTGACGATGTGGGGCGCACTGCCCTCGCCTGTAAGATCCTCGGGCTCGATTCCGTTGATGCGCACATTGTCGATCTTGCGGATGCCCTCGATAAATCTTGCCTTGCAGGCACGTAATCTTGCGATATCCTCATCAAAATCCTTGTACATCAGGCTTGCTGCCTTTGCAATGCCCGCGATGCCGGGCACGTTCTCGGTGCCGGAGCGCAGGTTCATCTGCTGGCCGCCGCCGAAGACGATGGGCCTTAACTTCACCTTCTCGCCAACATACAAAATACCCACTCCCTTGGGACCGTGGATCTTGTGACCGCTGACGCTCATCATATCGATGTTCATACGCTTGGGAAGGATCTTAGCCTTGCCGAAGCCCTGGACAGCGTCCACATGGAACAGGATGGCGGGATCGATCTTTTTGATCAGGGCGCCTGCCTCCGCGATGGGCTGCAGGGAACCGATCTCATTGTTGGTATGCATGATCGACACCAGAATGGTCTCGGGGGTGATGGCGTTCTTCAGATCCTCGAGGCTGATCCTGCCGTAGGCATCCACATCAAGGTAGGTCACGGAAAAGCCCTGCTCCTCCAGATACTCCATGGTGCGCAGAATTGCGGGATGCTCGATCTTGGTGGTGATCAGGTGCTTGCCTCTTCTCATGTTGGCATAAGCCGCTCCGATCAGCGCCATGTTGTCGGACTCGGTGCCGCCGGAGGTAAAATACAGCTCCTTCTCGTTGACCTTCAGAAGACCCGCAAGAGTCTGCTTGGCCTCGCGGATGTAATTCTCCGCCTGCATGCCTTTATTGTGAAGGCTGGAGGGATTGCCGTAATCCTCACACATCACCTTCGTCATCAACTCCGCGACCTCGGGGAACACCCTTGTTGTGGCGGAATTGTCCAGATAAACTTCCATTGTAATGCTCCTTTGTATCATGATCCGACGTTTTGGCGCCGGGTCTTTTCTTTTTCTTCCGAAAGGCTGCCCTTTCGGGGAGTTCTTTTATTCTTCCAGCAGATAGACCAGCCAGGAAAGAACAGTCATGCCTGCGGTCTCGGTGCGCAGGATGCGCTTGCCCAGAGTGATCGCCTCCACGCCTGCCGCCTCAGCAGCCTCGATCTCAGCTGGCTCAAAACCGCCCTCGGGGCCGATAAACACAGCCACCTCGCTGCCCTTGCCGATCTGCCCGATCAGCTGTCTTGTCTTCTCCATGTCGCCCGCAAGCTCATAGGGGATCAGCTTCACATCCATTGCCGCCGCCTTCTTAAGTGCGAGGGCAAAACTCATGGGCTCGGTGACCCGAGGGATAATACTTCGCTTGCTCTGCTTTGCCGCAGCCTCAGCGATGCCCTGCCAGCGCTCTCTTTTGCTCTTGGCCTTCTTATCGTCCAGTTTGACCACGCATCTCTTTGTGGCTACAGGCACGATCTCATACACGCCAAGCTCCACCGCCTTCTGAATGATCAGCTCCATCTTGTCCGCCTTGGGCAGGCCCTGGAACAGATACACCTTCGCAGGCAGCTCCACATCCTGCTCCTTGATAAAGGCAAGGCTGCACAGGATGCTGTCGTCATTCAGTTCGTCGATCAGGCAGCGGTACTCGTTATCGTCCTCGCCGTTGCTCACAGCGATCTCCTCGCCGGGGCGCATGCGGAGCACGTTTTTGATATGGTTGACATCACTTCCCGTGATGACCACTTTTTTCTGCTCTACATTGATCTGACTGCTCTCCACAAAAAAACGGTACATAGTCTTCCTCTTACTTCTTCATGGCGGTCACGCTGACCCACTCGCCCTGGTAGGTGGTCTCCACCACGGTCAGGCCTGCTGCCTCCATAGCTGTCGCAACCATGCCCTCCTTGCCCTCGATGATGCCGGAGGTGATGTATACGGCGCCCTGCTTCATCTGGTTCACGATGACGGGGGTCAGGGGCACCAGAACGTCCGCGAGAATGTTGGCAACGACGATATCGTAGCACTCATAGCCCACGCGGTCCATGATCTCTTTGTCGGTGATGATGTTGCCGATCATCATGTCAAAATCAGCGGTGTCGATGCCGTTGGCCTCACAGTTCTGAGCCACAGCGTCCACTGCGCAGATATCCAGATCGGTACCCACCGCATGCTTTGCGCCGAACATCAGAGACAGGATCGCAAGGATGCCGCTGCCGGTGCCGACGTCGAGAAGCATAGTCTCGGGGGTAATGTATTTTCTAAGCTGGCGAATGCACAGCTGGGTGGTCTCATGCATGCCGGTACCGAAAGCAGTGCCGGGATCGATGTGGAGCACAAGTCCGTCAGCCTTGGGAGACTCGGTCTCCTCCCAGGAGGGAATTACCAGGATGTCATCGATGTAAAACTGGTGGAAGTACTGCTTCCAGTTGTTGATCCAGTCGATATCTTCGGTCTCGTCCACAGTGATGGTGCCTTCGCCGATCTCAAGGAAGGTGCGAAGGTCCTCAAGTTCGCTGCTTACCATCTCAAGGATCGCTTCCGCGGTAGTCTTCTCGCCCTCAAGCAGAAGATCGCCGTCCTCGTCCTCCTCCACAAAGAAGGAAAGGAACGCAACACCGTCGTCCTCCTCGGTCTCGGGCAGAATGTCCACAAACATCTGCTCCTTCTCCAGAGCGGTCAGAGGAATCTTATCCTCGATCTGCGCGCCCTCAAGGCCCAGATCGTAGAGAGAGCTGATGATGATATCCTCAGCCTCGGTAATGGTCTTTACACGAAATTTGGTCCACTTCATAGTTGTTCGTATTTACCCGCGGGAAACGCGGTCCTTTCTGTTTTTATATCGATGCTCTTATGAGCTGTGAGTTCAAAATTGTATGCTTCTCATACTGCTGTCCGGGCCGGCGAAACATTCTTTTCATCCGCCATGTCACTTGTCCGGCTCACATATTTCAAAACATTGAGATCTTACTTCACAAGGTAGATCTCGTCCTTCTCAAAGTATCTGGACATGGACTTGTTCTCCCAGTTCTCGGGATCGTCGGTGATGTCGCCGAAGTATAAGAGGTAGGGCTTGCCGGAAAAAGGCTCAAGCTCCACTACCCTGTCATCTCCCGCAAGGATCTCAAGTCGCTCCTCGTACTCTGCCAGGTACTGCGCTGCCTCGCCCTTTCTTAAGGACTGTATCGCACTGTAGGTGGTGACGGTGCTTCCGCCCCAGACGCTTAAGGAAAGCGCCAATGCCGCAAGACCCACGATCCAGCCAAGGAGGAGATAACTGTCTGCGCGGCGTGCGGAGGAGGACATTTTTTTCTCCTCTGCAGACATCTCGGAAGCCTTGCTCTCAGCCGCCTCGCTCTCGCAAGCAGACTTATCCGCAGTCATCTCGCCGTCAGGCTTCTTCTCGCAAGCTGCCGCTTCGCCAAGTTCTCCCTTCGCTCTCAGCCACCAGCCGACCCAGTAGAACTCATTGAACACCAGAAGCACATACAGGTTCAGGCGGTAGAGATTCTGAATACGTCCCGCGCCGGTAATGCCCAGCGCATAGAGCGTAGGGGTAAACTGTGCCGCGAAGACACAGAAGGAGAAAATGCTTACAAGCAGGGGCAGGGGATATCTGTAATTCTTTTTGCGGACGATGTTCACGATCAGGGGCAGCAGCAGAAGCCCCAGGATAAAGCAGGGAAGAATGCTGTTGGTCACCACATAAATGCCCGCTTCTTTAAAGGAGAGCAGGATCGCTTTTACCGCCGACATGCGGGCAACGCCCGTGGAGTCCTGGCGCACCATATTGCCGGGAGCCAGAATATTTATAAGCAGGGCTGCAAGATAAAGGACGGTGCTTACGCACATCCAGATGCGCAGCCTGTGTTTTTGCATGACAAAAAATGCGGCACAGACCACATGTCCCACCAGCATGGTGAGTGCGGTGATGTAGTTGCTGCCGGCAACCGCGATGAGCAGAAGGACCTGTAAAACGATCAGCAATACCTTTTTCCTCTTGGGACCGCGGTCGGCATACAGGGACACCCACAGCGCAATGAGCAGCATGGCAAGCGCATGAATGAAGGTGTAGAGGATCGCTCCGCAGAACCAGAAGTAAGCCTCCACAGGCACGGGAGTCAGCAGGACCTGCAGGCAGATCACGCTCAAAGTGACGATGAGCGCGCGCTTCCAATCGGCGCCGAGGCCTGTGCGCAGCAGCTTCATAAAAAGAACAAACTCAGAGAGCACCATGCCGCCGAGGGTGAACACCGTGCCCATATAATAAGCATTTTTGCCAAAAAGACCCATGAGGGAGGTCGCCATCCACTCGCTGAAATAAGTTCCCTGCCAGCGGAAATAATAGTCCTTCGCATAGGAGAGCTGATGCAGGAAGACCTGAAGCACGGAGTGGGTCTGTTCCCAGACGATACCGCCCATCTGTGCATATTCGAAATCATCCACGCTCAGAAAATTGTAGCGCGCTATGGCAAACAGGGGCGCAAGGACTGCCACCGTGAGGAGGATCACTCCGAGGCAGACAAGGGTCAGTCCCGGCTCTTTCGACCTGAAACGAAATCTCATGCCTTTATCCCTTCTTTTCACGCAGATAGCCGTGAAAAAATCAACAAATTCATATCCAAAATTGTAAACTCTTCCGTATTTTTTGTCAAACTTTATACCCTATGCAATATATTGGTTGCGTGTTTATTCTTTAGGCTGTATGATTATTAGACAAGCAAGGAGTATACCTTATGACAGAACCCAATCACAATTCCGTAGAAATCGAATTTGAGCGTTCGGCCAACAGACATATGCTGCGATCTCTGACCTATATAGGTGTACTGATCGTCATCATCTGGATCCTGACCATGCTCCATATTTTCATCGTTGATAAGACCCTGATGTCCTTCAGCTGCGCCATCGCGCTTGTGATCATTGCGATCCCGCATTTTATCTGCAAATGGGCAGGCATGGACAAGGGTTGGATCAAATACCTGATCCTCTCTTCCATCTCGCTGGCCATTATCATCATGGGAACCGCGCTGACCTATCACGTGGTCATCGCATTCTCACTTCCCATTCTGTATGCGGCGCAGTACAGAAGCCAGACGCCCCTCGTGGCCACCTATTTCGTGCTGGTGGTCGGACTCTACATCAGTGTCATGGGCGGCTACTACGTAGGTCTGTGTGACGCCAACATGCTGCTTCTGACCACCGGTCAGTCAAGCATCTATGTGAACATCATCAACTCGGGCGCTTTTTCCGAGCTTGTGATCAATCCCAATCCCTGGGTGACACTTCCTCTGTTTTTCGTGCTTCCCCGTGCAATGATCCTCTGGGTCTTCTTAATGGTAACACGCTTCGTAGTGCAGGAGCGTTCCCAGAATGCAGTCCGCATCAACGAGCTGCACATCGAGAGCGAGACCGACAAGTTCACCCGCCTCTACAACAAGTCCAAGTTTGAGCAGATGGTCGACAGCTACTACCCTCAGGTGAACAACGTCGGCGTCATCTTCTGGGACATCAACAACCTGAAGGTCGTAAACGACACCTACGGTCACGTACAGGGCGACTGGATCATCGGACTGCTGGCCGGATATATCTACTCTGCCACAGACAACCGTCGCCGCGGCTATCGCATCGGCGGTGACGAGTTCGTGATGATCGTTGAGAATCCGAAGAAGGTCGAGCTGGAAAGCATCGTCTCCGGAGTCGCCGAGATGATCGCCAAGGGAAACGACCGTTCCCGAGTGAAATTATTTGCAGCAAGCGGTTATGCCCAGGGCCCCGGTTCCCGCATCCACGAGCTGATCAGGCAGGCTGACGAGAAGATGTATGAGACCAAGCATCTCATGGAAGCCGATAAAAATGCAGGCAACGAAGCCGGAAACGACTTCATCAACGATACACTCTTCATTGAGTTTGCATCCATGAGCAGCAAGCGTTTCTCCTTCGTGTGCAACTTAAACACAGGAGAGGCCATCTGGTCCGGCAACAGCGTAGATTTCTTCGGACTGGAAGGTGTACGCACCGACAGTTTTATCAATAACTGTATGGCAGCCATTCATCCGGATGACATGAAGATCTTCGAAGATCACGTTGCAGCAGTTCACGCAGGCGCAACCTCCGAGTACCGTCACATGCTTCACATCCGCAACAAGGACGGCGAGTATGTACTCATGAAATGCCGCGGCAAGGTATTTGTCGCCGAGGACGGTCTCACCCGCTACTACATGGGCAGCATGACTATTATGGACGAGCAGGAAGCTGCGAGCAGCAACTGGTGATCGAGCATTCGGGAAACGGATGCCGTCGGCAGCGATTCCTCCGGGGAAATGATCAGACATTTGAAAAACGGATGCAACCGTCAGCGATTCCTCCGGGGAACGACCAAACGTGCCAAAATACGACCGATGATCACATAAACGAATATACAAAACACAAAAGACCCGCGCAGCTGCGCAGGTCTTTTTTTGCAGGAAATTTTATTTCCAGAATTTCTTTTTCTTGCCGTCCCTGGGATCCTTGTCATCGCCGCCGTCGCTTGCGAGCTTCTTGGCTGCGTTCAGGGAATCGCCGGCTGCCTCGTCGAACTTCTTGAGCAGTTCCTTGGCCTCGTGACTTAACTTATCGGGCACCTGAACCACCAGAGTAACATAGTGGTCGCCGCGCACCTCGTTGTTTCTCCAGGAAGGTACGCCCTTGCCCTTCAGTCGAACCTTGGTATCGGTTGCTGTGCCGGGCTTCACATCGTAGACGACCTTGCCGTCCACGGTATCGATCACCAGCTCGCCGCCTAAGGCTGCAACTGCGAATGACATGGGAACGGTTGAAAAAATATCCATGTCCTGACGTTGGAAAATAGGATGTCTCTCTACGATCACTTCTACGCGGACATCGCCTCTGGGACCACCGTTGATGCCGGGGTCGCCCAGTCCGGGAAGTCTGGTAGCCTGACCGTTATCGATACCTGCGGGAATATCCACAGAGTAACGCTTTCTCATGGGGATGTAGCCTGAGCCGTGGCAATCGGTACACTTCTCGCGAATAATGGTACCGCTGCCCTGACAATCGGGACAGGTCTGCACATTGCGGACAGTGCCGAAGAAGGACTGCTGGGTGTATACCACCTGACCCTTACCGCCGCACTTGCCGCAGGTCTCACGGCTGGTGCCGGGCTTGGCGCCGGAGCCGTTACAGGTCTTACAGGTCTCCTTCACGGTCAGATCGATCTCTTTTTTACAACCGAAGACTGCCTCCTCAAACTTGATGCGCACGCTGGTGTTGACGTTGGCACCTCTCATGGGACCGTTGCTTCTGGTCTGGCTTCTGGTCTGGCCGCCGCCGAAAAAGCTTCCGAAGATGTCACCGAAAATATCACCGAAATCAGCGCCGTTGAAGTCAAAACCTCCTGCGCCGCCGGCACCGCCGTCGAAAGCGGCGTGGCCGAACTGGTCATATTTCTGTCTCTTCTCCGGGTCGCTTAATACAGCGTATGCTTCGGAGGCTTCCTTGAATTTCTTCTCAGCCTCCGCATCGCCGGGGTTGGCATCCGGATGATATTTTTTTGCAAGGACGCGGTATGCTTTTTTGATCGCAGCCTCATCCGCGCTTTTCTCTACGCCGAGGACTTCGTAATAGTCTCTCTTTTGTTCTGCCATTGGGAATCGTCCCCCCGTTAAAAATTATACCTCGTGGAATTCTCCGTCGATGATGTCATCATCGGGAGCGCTGCTGCCTGCGCCGCCCATGTTGCTCATGTCGGGGCCTGCTGCGCCGCCCTGTGCCTGCTGCATGCTCTCATACATCTTGGTGAACAGGGACTGTGCGGAGTTGGTCAGCTTCTCCTTAGCTGCTCTTAACTCGTCAAGATCTGCATCGCTCATCTCAGCTGCATCCTTGGTGCGCTCTAAGATAGCCTTTACAGCGTCGAGGTCTGCCTGAACCTGGGTCTTGTCAGCGTCAGCGATCTTGTCGCCAACTTCCTTCAGGGCCTTCTCGGTCTGGAATACGAATGCGTCTGCATCGTTTCTTGCCTCAACTGCTTCCTTCTTCTTGCGGTCCTGAGCCTCGAACTCAGCTGCTTCCTTGATTGCTCTGTCGATATCTGCATCGGACATGTTGGAGCCTGCGGTGATGGTGATGTGCTGCTCCTTGCCGGTGCCGAGATCCTTAGCGGATACGTTTACGATACCGTTTGCATCAATATCGAAGGTAACCTCGATCTGAGGGATTCCTCTGGGTGCGGGAGGGATTCCGTCCAGTCTGAACTGGCCGAGGGACTTGTTGTCTCTCGCGAACTGTCTCTCACCCTGTACAACGTTGATATCTACTGCGGTCTGATTGTCAGCTGCGGTAGAGAAGATCTGGCTCTTCTTGGTAGGGATGGTAGTATTTCTCTCGATCAGTCTGGTTGCTACGCCGCCCATGGTCTCGATGGAGAGGGAAAGGGGAGTAACATCAAGAAGCAGGATGTCGCCTGCGCCGGTGTCGCCTGCAAGCTTACCGCCCTGGATGGAAGCACCGATCGCTACGCACTCATCGGGGTTCAGGGACTTGGAAGGCTCCTTGCCGGTCAGCTGTCTTACCTTGTCCTGTACTGCAGGGATTCTGGTGGAACCACCTACAAGGAGTACCTGACCAAGGTCAGCGTTGGTGAGACCTGCGTCTCTCATTGCGTTCTGTACGGGAATAGCGGTTCTCTCAACCAGGTCGCGGGTCAGCTCATCGAACTGTGCACGGCTTAAGTTGACATCAAAGTGCTTAGGACCTTCTGCTGTGGCTGTAATGAAAGGAAGGTTGATATTGGTTGTTGTAGCTGATGAAAGCTCTTTCTTAGCTTTCTCTGCTGCTTCCTTAAGTCTCTGAAGAGCCATCTTATCGCCTGAAAGATC
>JAZULD010000091.1:0-7812 GCA_045643625.1 Acetatifactor sp.
CGTTTCTATTTCCGCAAAAAATTCGGCAAGTTCTACATGCTGGAGATCTTCTACGGCGCGCGCAAGCAGGTGTTCTTCACCTTCGGTCCTTACGTGCTGATCCTGTTCTACGGAGCGGGAGCGCAGGTCATCAGTCTTCTGTTTGCGGTATCTGCCATCAGCTGTTATTTCCTGGCGCCTCTGGTTGGTAAGATCATCGATAAGCTGGGCTATAAGATCGTCATGATCTCCGATACTTTGATCCTTGTGATCGTGTGCTTCTTCTATGGATTCGCGCATCATATCTTCCCCATGAAGGTCGCATTTATCATCTGCTGCGTGAACTACATCCTGGATTCTATTATCTCTCTGGCTTCCATGGCTTCCAACGTGTATGTACAGGATATTTCCGACAGCCCCGAGGAGGTGCGTGCCACCATTTCCACTGGTGTGTCCGTCAACCATCTGATCACCATCCTGATCGCGCTGTTCGGCGGCTGGATCTGGCAGACTCTGGGTATCGAGACCCTGTTTATTCTGTCTGCGATCCTCGGCCTGTGCAATTCCGCATACGCAGCCACCATCAAGACCGGAAAACAGCTGAAAGCACAATAGGAGAGTGCGGATTTTGGTATTTTTGCCCTGAAAAAAATACTGAACAATTGAGAAAACTGTGTTATAATATTTAAAACATTCATTCTCAAAATAAGGGAGACTAAATTTATGAAAAAAGTAGTTGATATGTGGGTCGGAACCAGTCTTGTACTGAAGATCTTTATCGGTCTTGTGATCGGTGCGATCCTCGGTCTTGTTGCACCCAATGCAAGCGCTATCGCGATCCTCGGAAGTGTCTTCGTAGGCGCCCTGAAGGCAGTTGCACCCGTTCTGGTATTCGTTCTTGTCACCAGCGCGATCGCTAAGGCGAAGGGCGGCATCGGCGCACGTTTCAGAACCGTTATCATTCTGTATATGTTAAGTACTCTGCTTGCAGCGATCGTAGCAGTAGTGGGAAGCTTTATTTTCCCTGTTACCATGAAGCTGACTCAGGCAGTTGACAATGTTCCCCCCGGAGGCATCGGTGAGGTCCTCGGTAACCTTGTTACCAACATGGTTAGCAACCCTGTAACCTCCCTGTCCAACGCGAACTACATCGGCGTTCTGTTCTGGGCTGTTATCTTCGGTATCGCGCTGAAGAGACATGCAAGTGAGAACACCATCAATGTTGTTTCCGATTTCTCTGAGGTCGTATCTCAGGCAGTTCGCTGGGTCATCCAGTTAGCTCCCTTCGGTATCCTTGGTCTGGTTTATGAGTCTGTAGCTGAGAGCGGACTGAGCATCTTCTACGATTACGGCAAGCTGCTCGCTCTGTTAGTAGGCTGTATGTTAGTGGTTGCTCTGGTTGTCGATCCTCTGCTGGCATTCATTTACCTGAAGAGAAATCCCTATCCCCTTGTTTTCAGATGCTTAAGAGAGAGCGGTCTGACCGCATTCTTCACCAGAAGCTCCGCAGCTAACATTCCTGTTAATATGGAACTGTGCGAGAAGCTTGGTCTGGACAAGGATTTCTACTCCGTATCCATTCCTCTCGGCGCTACCATCAATATGGACGGTGCAGCGATCACCATCACCATCATGGCGCTGAGCGTATGTCATACCCTGGGTGTTGCAGTGGATATCCCCACCGCGATCATCCTGTCCGTACTGGCAACCTTAGGTGCATGCGGTGCATCCGGTGTTGCAGGCGGTTCCCTCCTTCTGATCCCCATGGCATGTTCCCTGTTCGGCATCAGCAACGATATCGCTATGCAGGCTGTAGCAGTAGGTTTCATCATCGGCGTGATCCAGGATTCTGTTGAGACTGCACTGAACTCCAGCGGCGACGTTATGTTCGCAGCAACTGCTGAGTTCCACGACAGAATGAAGAAGGGTGAGAAGGTAGAGTTCTAAACTTCTTAAATTGGCAAAAGAAGCCTCGAAAGCGTAATGTTTTCGGGGCTTTTGTTTGAATTAAGGGGAGAAAAAATGGCAAGTGAGATTTTAACAAAAGCACAAGAATATGAGTGTGAGCACGCTCCCGAGGCAGCGTCCGAGCTGCCGCGCTTTCATGTGACGGCGGGCGTCGGCTGGATCAACGATCCCAACGGTTTTGCGCCCTACAAGGGAGAGTACCATCTTTTTACACAGTTTAATCCTTACGATATCAAGTGGGGCCCCATGCACTGGGGACATCTGAAGACTAAGGACTTCATGCACTGGGACAGACTGCCCGTGGCTATGGCGCCCGATGAGGAGTATGACAGCTTTGGATGCTTCTCCGGCAGCTCCATCGAGCTCGACGACGGAAGACACTTGCTGATGTACACCGGTTGCCGCAAGGAGCCCGGGGAAAACGGCGAGCTTGTAAGCTTCCAGACTCAGTGTATCGCTTTCGGTGACGGTATCACTTATGAAAAATATGAGCACAATCCTGTGATCGGCGGCGAGCAGGTGGCAGAGAACGGAAGCATTCACGATTTCCGCGATCCGCAGATCTGGAGAGAGGACGGCTGTTTTTACTGTGCGGTTGGCAATCGTGCCTCCGACGGCGGCGGAACCGTGCTTCTGTACCGCAGTGAGGATGCAATTCACTGGGAGTATGTGAGCAAGATCGATTCAAGCTATAACCGGTTCGGCACCATGTGGGAGTGTCCTAATTTCTTCCCTGTGGACGG
This sequence comes from Acetatifactor sp., assembly GCA_045643625.1. Lineage (GTDB taxonomy): Bacteria > Bacillota > Clostridia > Lachnospirales > Lachnospiraceae > Acetatifactor. The sequence continues at coordinate 2,691 of JAZULD010000091.1, forward strand.
CAGACATGTGCTGCTGGTAAGCCCCATGGAGATCAAAGAGGACGGTTATGAGTTTGTGCCCGGCGCGGCCAATGTGTTCGGCATCGTGGGTACTTTTGACAAGGCGGAACATCACTTGATCAGAGACCATGTGCAGGCTATTGATTACGGCCTTGATTTCTACGCGCCTCAGACCATGGAGACCTACGACGGCCGCCGTGTGATGATCGGCTGGATGCAGAACTGGGGCACCATCGACGTACATCCCGAGGGACAGCGTTTTATGGGCCGGATGACTGTAGCGCGCGAGCTTACGATCAGAGACGGCAGACTCTGCCAGAACCCCGTCCGCGAGGTCGCAGACTGCAGAACGAATAAAGTAGAATACAAAAATGTAGCAGTAAACGGAGCATGTGTGCTGAAGGGCGTACAGGGCCGCTTCTTAGACCTTGAGATCAGGATCCGTCCCGATGAGAACGGCTATGGCTACGAAACTTTTACTGTTGAATTTGCAGGGGATGGAGAGCACAGTGCCAAGATCACTTACAGCCCCTCCGGAAGTCTGCTGTGCATGGAGAGAACAGGTATCGCTCTGTCGGACGAGGTCATGAACGCACGCAGCTTCCCTGTGAGCAATGTTGACGGCGAGGTGAAGCTTCGCCTGATCCTGGACCGCTGCAGCGCGGAGCTTTTTGTCAATGACGGTGAGCAGGCAGCGACCATGGTGTTCTACACACCTCTTGAGAACGACGCGATCGGTTTCGAGTGCATGGGCAGCGCGGTCATGGATGTTTGCAAGTATGATCTTGAACTGTAATTCGGACAAGAATGCGCTGACCGGCGCATGACCGACGGTATTGCGCTTGGAATTGATTGACATGAGCGGTTCGGCAGACTGCCGTACAAAAGGAGTAAAAAATGGGCAACGAAGCAGGCGAATGGATCCTGTACGGTGTGGAGGACGATGATCCCTATTGCCTTCATACCATGGAGGAATTGATCGAATATGTGGAACAGGTGGGCTTTCTGCCGCTGTTTCGAAACGAGATCCCCGGCTTCTCGGTGGAGGAGCGCACGGTGGCTGAGTACTGGTGGAGCGACCATGCGCGCGATCCCTGGAAGTGGAGAGAGCTGATCGCGGCAAGCGGTCGTCTGGCCTACGGCAAGTTTTTCAAGGGAAAAGCGGGCTTTATCTCGAAGGAGTGGTTCCCCTATTTTGCAAATGTGCGAAGGGATGGTTATGACTTCGACTCCCTGTGGGAGGACGGCAAGGCAAGTGCCAGACAGAAGAAGCTGATGAATCCTTTTCTTGCGGATGAGGAGCTTCAGATTCCTTCCTTTGAGTTAAAAGAACTGGCCGGCTTTGGCAAGGGCGGCGAGAAGAATTTCGAGGGCACGATCACGGCGCTCCAGATGCAGAGCTATCTGTGTATGCGCGATTTCACCAGGAAGCGCAACAAAAAAGGCGAGTTCTACGGCTGGTCCGTGGCCGTCTACAGTAAGCCTGAGGTCCTGTGGGGATATGCGCATATCGCGGCTGCCTACAAGGAGAGCCCCAAGGAGTCCAGAGAGAAGATTATTGCGCACCTGAAGGAAGCCTACCCGATCATGAGCGAGGCGCAGGTGAGGAAGTATATTTGCCAGTTGAGAACATAAAAAACGCTGCAAGGCATTCTTGCAGCGTTTTTGTGTGTATTCATATGTGGGTGTGCATATTCCTTTTTGCTTACTATCTTCCCGGGATTATCTTTCCCTTTTACTTATAATCTTCTCGGGAATATTTTTTCACCTTATTTGCGAACCTTGCGGATCATGTAATCAAAGGCGTATGCCGCAGGCACGCACAGTGCGAAGGAAGCGAGACCGAAGAATACGGCGGGGCTTCGAAGCATGGGCACGTAGCGAAGGAAGGGCAGTGCCGCGCGCTGAACCAGATCCCAGGGGAATATCTGAAGGGAGAGGATCAGAGCAAAACAGGCAAGTGTAAGGAACAGTCTCACCTGACCGGGGAACTTGTGTGTACTGTCATCGTCTTTCTTCATGCCGCCCTCAACGAATGCGATCCACAGGAGAAGACCGAGGCCGATGAGAAGGCCGATGCCAAGTCCGGGAAGTCCGTCGGGATAGAGGAAGGCGCCTAAGAATCTGCCGGGCTGATAACCCTTGTGCATGATGCTCTCTAAGGAGATGCCCAGCTCTTCGAAGCGGTCGGTGAAGAGATAGCCGTAGAGCTTAAGCAGAGCGGGCGATGCGATCAGCAGTCCAACGAGGACACTTAACAGGGGAAGCACCTTGCGTGAGAGGATCACAGCAAGTACGGTGAAGCCTGCGATCACAGGCAGAAGCACTGCGTCCGCATAACCAATTGCAGCGAGGAGCATGCCGCCGAGAATCATGGCTGTAAGGCGTTTTAAGCCCTTCAGATCTTGGCGTAAGACCAATATCAGCACGCCTGCATAAAGGGGCAGAATCAGCCAAATAAGGGCTCTGCGGGGGTCTCCCGATGCACAGAGAGCTCTGCGGTAGGGATCGATCATGTACAGCAGGCTTGCAATGGCTGTGATGTTAACATCTCCTGTGAGCAGGTAGAAGCCTGTCAGGGATGCAGCCAGTGTTCCGATAGTGAGTACCAGTAATTTCAGAACGTCGGCAGTTGTTTTTTCACGGGCACCGGGCAGAGTAAGCAGCAGGATGAGTGCTGCGGATACGCCCAGAACAGTTAAGAATTTTTGTGCTTTAGTCATTGTGCTCCTCCTTTCTGTTTCGAAGAACGGGCAGAGCGAGGAATGCGATGACGCTTAAGATGCTGACAGCCAGGCCCGCGAGAATGACGGGATGGGTCGCGCTTTTCAGTCCCTCATAGACCGAATCGGGAGAGCCGATGGCGGGAGCGGAATAAAGTCTTGCCGCAAAAGCATCCATGGCGATGTGGTTGGTGCGGTAGAGGCCGTAGAAGAGGGCCGCCGCGGACACCGGCATCACGATATATGTTTTGCCGAACTTGCGCACCAGGCAGGCTGCCGCGAAGCATACAAGCAACGTGATGTTCATGTGGAACAGGGTGCTCTTTGTGAAAAATGCACCGGCCAGACCGCGCAGATTGCCAAACAGCGGACCGCGGTTTACAAGGTAGCCGGCAAGGCTCCAGGCGTTCAAAAGAAGGAAAATGCCTGCTGTTTTCAGAAGAGGCATTATTTTGCCGCCTTTGATGACCTTAGGAGCAAAGAGCAGGAGAACTGCAAGGGTAAGGAGCGCTGCACCCATGAAGGAGGGCAGGTGGCTCTGGAATAACCCGGTAAGACCAAGTGCTAAGTACCACATGCCGCGGGTCCGATCGCTTTCAGTATCTGCGCAAAGGGATGCGCGATCGCCTGCAGCGCTGGCAGAACCTGCGCAAACAGAAGCCCGATCGCCGGAAGCGGCTGCGGATACGGAAGTCCTGGAGGCATCTGCACCTGAACCTGCACGAAGCAGCATAACCAGACCTGCGCCTACCGGAGGCAGAAGGCTGTATGCGATAGCCTTGTCGACTGCACCCTCCATGTACATTGCATTCAGGAAGTAGGGTGAGAAGACATACAGCAGAGCGCCCATAAGAGATGCTTTGCGGTCGCCTGTGCACAGGTCGAGACAATGTCTTGCAAGCAGTGCAGTCGCTGCGATGATCACAAGATGCAGGTACTTGAAGGCAGAACTTAAGCCAAAGCCCAGCATGCGGAACATAGCAGACAGCAGGTAGAAGAGGTTGCCGGCCCACAGGGGGAAGGAAGTTCCGCCGGTCAGGGACTCGGTGACGCCCTCCATGCGCAGGCAGTTTCGTAAGGTCTCGTTTCGGATGATGATGTAGTCCGACAGGTAGGGGTAGAAGGCAACCAGGATGCTGACGAGCAGAACCCAGAAGGTCACCTGACCGAGTGCGTCGGTGCGTCCGGACAGAATGCGGTCTCTCAGTGCCATGAACAGGACAATGAGGCCGAGGAGCAGCAGAAGGATGCTTAAGGTGCGCAGGTAGCTTCTGCCGGAGCGGACAAGTGTTATCTCGCTTAAACCGTCAAGATCGGCCTGCTCAAAGTTAAGGTCCAGATAGCAGTCGGGCAATTTGTCGGATACAAAGGCTTCAAAGCTCACACTTCTTTTGTGCGCCAGATAGTTCACCTGATTGGTGCGCAGGGCTTTGAAGGATTCATTTCTTGTTTTTAACTCGCAGGAGAGAGTACTCTCCTCGGGGATCTCGGCGGAGAGGGTGACCTCATATACGCCGGGACGCAGAGCAAAACTGTCGGTGGTCACATGGACTGTGCCGGTCTCCTCGTTGACGTGGATATTTTTCTCGGGGAAGGTCAGTCCCGAAGCGGAATAGACCGTCTCATGACGAAGGAAGGAGAGGGGCAGGAGCACCAGGATCGCAAGCAGCGCGATCACGCCGATGATCATGTATTTCGTGCCGGGGGCGGTAAAACGCTCCTTAAGGGATCTTTTATCAGACATAGTCAGCACCTCCTTTCCTGCGGCGTGCGGACAGGATCCACAGCACGATCAGACCAAGATAGCTAAGCAGGGTAACCAGCTCTGCAAGGCGCCACAGCATGGGCTCTGAGTAGTCTAAGGTGAATCGGGTGGTGCCCTCGGGAAGCATTACCCTGATGTTTTTGTTGTCGCTGAAGGTAAGCTCAAGAGCCTCACCGGTATCGGTCACGGCGTGATAGCCCTTGTAGAGCAGCAGAGGCAGGTCGATGTAGCCGTCTTCCACCTCGCTGATCACAGAAGTCTCCACATGGAGATAATTCTTGTCGTAACTTGTGAGGATCACGCCCTCGGAGGGAGCGGGTCTCTCAAAGGTCAGGGCGTCCAGATCGGTTCCCTGGATCAGGTACTCGGCGCCGGAAATGTAGCCGAAGCCCATGCCGGCCTCGTTATAGATATCATATTTGTTGGCGGAGAGATTCACGGAGTCCAAGAGCAGCACGCCGGAGGTGGTGATGGTAACGAATACCAGCAGGAGACTCAGGCGGTACATTTTTTCACGACCCTCCTCAAAGAGGAATCTCACGCAGAAGCCGAAGATGAAAACAAGACCGCTTCCGAAAAGTGGGCAGCAGCCGGTGCAGCAGGCACCATCTCCGATGAAGCCGATGCTCTGGTC
>JAZULD010000092.1:0-4679 GCA_045643625.1 Acetatifactor sp.
GTCAAAATCTCCCAGGATCAGATCGGGCTCCAGGTCCAGGACCTGACAGTAGCCAAGGCCTCCGTCCACCGCGATCACCAGATCCTCTTCCGTTCTTGCGACATTGCCGACCGTAAGGTCGCCCGCCGCTATGATGATACATTTTCCGCTCATACAATACCTCTTTTTTACAGCAAAGCACTGTGGAGCAAGAACTCCACAGTGCTTATTTTACTTAATTGACAACTTTAACTTAGTTGTTCTCGTTTACGTAGATCTGAATACGGCTCTGGATGATGTTTGCAACATCGGAAGCACTCTTCTGTCCTGCGAAGAAAGGAGCTGCCTCCTCAGAGATAATATTGTTGATCTCATCATTGTAGTAACGGGTCTTGGTTACGCTTGTGATGAAGTCGTAGATCTTATCTGCCATCTGCTGGCTGAAGGGCTCGGAGATCACTTCCTCACCGTTGATGGTGATATAGTCATCGTACTCGTTCTTATTGCCCTCCTCGTCTACCCAGTAAGGTCTCTTGGTAGAATCTTCGATCTTCTGCTTCAGAATATCCTCACGAATAGGAAGTCCGTAGTAGTAATTGTTGGTGTCGCCGAAGTAATCATCGGTCAGGTTGTAACGAACGATCTTCCATGCCTCGTCGATTGCAACGGACTTTGCGGAGATTGCATAACTTACATCGGTGCTGATTACGGAACCGGTACCCTTATCGGTAGGGAAGCCGATGAATTCGATATCCTCACCGAAGTTCTGGTTGTAAACATACTTAAGGTCGTTGATATCGGATACATATCTGGAAGCTAAGAGAGCTCTGTCTTCTCTGTACATGGTCTCATAGGTGGTCCAGTCATAATCCTCCCAATAGCTGGGATCATATTCTGCGGGCTGGGTCTTGATATACTCTAACAGATCGATGAATTCAGGAGAATTGAAGCTGCACTTGCCGCTCTGAACATCAAGGAAATCACTGATAGAATAGGTCATAGCATCGTAGAGAACGTTATCTCTGGTGGTCTCACCGAATGCGGTAGCGCCCTCAGGCATGCGGTCAAGTACTGCAAGCATATCCTTTACGGTCCAGGTCTGCATATCGCCTACCCACTTGGTCTTAGCCATCATGGTCTGAATGGTGAAGGTGTTGAAGATCTGGTAAAGCTTGCCGTCGATTCTGTACGCATCAAGAACGTTCTGGAGCAGACCGTCCTGGCTGATCTCGGGATCCTTCTCGATCAGATCGTCGATATTGGCAAAAAGGCCCTTCTTAGCATAGCTCTCATAAGGGATATTGCTGTTGATCATCAGGATATCGGGGCAGTTGCCTGCGATGATATCATTGTTCAGCTTGGTGTAGCCTGCCATGTAATCGTTCTCGTTATTGTACTGAGAATAGTCCTTTAAGGTGAAACGATAGTCATTGCTGGACAGGTTGTAGTTAACGATCTGCTTTCTGACATCCTGGTTGATATAGAAACCTGCAAGAGTCAGAACAGTCTTGTCCTTAACGTCCTTAGGATCGACCTTGTTGAACTTGTAGTACTTCAGGCGCCAGTCATCGGAGCTGTAGAAAATACCGATGAAGGACTCCTTATCGATCATTACCAGGTTATTGAGACCGGTGATCAGATAGTCGGAATCGATGAAGTCCATGACCTTGGTAGCTTCGGAATCGCCTAAGTTATAGGTAAATACGCCGTTCTCGGTGGAAAGAGCAAGGTCGGTATCATAACCGCCGGTCATGCATCTTGCTTCCCAGGAAAGGTTCTGAGGAAAAGGCTTAGCCTCGCCTAAGGTACCCTTTACTACATCGAGTTCTGCGATCTGGCACTTTTCATAGCCTGCATCCCAGAAAACAGCAAGGACTACGTCATCCTTACCGGTGTAGATTCCGTTGATACGGGTGAGTGCGTCATCCTTCATATCAACAGAAGGAGATACATTACCATCCTTATCGCAAACGATCTTGGAAAGGGTCTCACCGCTTAAGATAACTGCTGCACCGCCGTCCTTTAATGCAACCATGCTCATTACATAGCGCCAGTTGTCTTCGCTCTCAAGGGGCTCGGTCTCGGACTCCCAGAGGAAGCTGCCGTCCAGATCCCAGCAGGTGATAAAGTTCTCATGAACGCTCTCGTTGGTCTCGTAGTTATCAATGTGGTGAGTACGCTGTGCGTAAATGTGACCGTCCTCACTGATAACTGCAAAGTTGTAGCCAACATACTCATACTGGCCGCCGTAAAGCATAGGACCGTCGATGGAGATCTCGTCGTCCACGACCTCCTCAACCACGCCGTCCTGTACAACCTGCTCTACGTTGGGATTGTCAAGTACAACATTCTTCACATTGCCGCCGTCGGTATCCATGGAGATCAGCTCAAGGGTCTCCTGTCCGTCAACCCAGTCAGCGCCTACCATGTAAACGGTACCGTCAATGATCTTGGAAGCTCTTGCATTGAAATCAGCACCTACAGAACCCATGTTGATCTCATTGCCTCTGAAAACATACTGCTTTGCAGCCTCGCCGGTTGCAGCGCTGCCGCTGCCGCCATTGCCTTTGCCGCCCTCATTGCTGCCGCCGTTCTTACCGCCGCATGCTGCGAGAGAAAGAACGAGTGCAAGCACAAGAACGATGCTGAAAGCTCTCTTCATCATTTTTCTCATAATAATTCCTCCCCGGGCTCTTCGCCCATTTCTTCCTTTGCCTGTTTCTCGCGGATCTTTCGTGCTCTTCTGCGATTCTTCGCATCGATGAGCTCGATCACGATACCCTTAAGGGTCCACTTCTTATGTCTCCAGAGCATCACGATCAGAATCACGATCAAGCAGACAGGATAGATGAAAAATAATATTAACAAAAAGGTGAGTACCGCAGCAATATCCTCGTAGCCTCTGGCCAGATTCTCCCAGAAGGGATAAATGATGGCCTTGCCGTTCATGGAACGGGTGCCGAAGGCTGCAAGCACCTTTAAGTTGGACAAAAGTGAAAATCTCTGCGTGTTCTCAACGATCACGCGGTCCTGCTCTCCCGCAGGGAAGAGCTTTGAAACTTCCTGCAGAGCGTAGCCCTGAATGGGGCTGGGCATTACGATCTCGTAATGACTCATTCCGTACGCAGTACCGTACTCACGCAGGGTATTGAAGGGAACATAGATCATTGTTCCGTCCAGTCCGGCTTCCTTGTCCAGACGCTTCTCGGTGATATCAATAACACCTGAGACGATGTGGGGAACTCCGCCGATATCCACGGTCATTCCCGCAACATCGGAGGAGCCGAACAGCTGCCATGCCGCATTTGCATCAAGGATCACGTGGTCCTGCATCAGATCGCTGTCTGAAAAATAGGATCCTGTGATCAGCTGCATGGGATGGAACAGGAAAAAGTCACCGCCCACACCCATGGCATTACAGGTGACGGACTTCTTGCCGCTCTTAACGGTGATCTGACCGCCCGAGCTGTAGGTGTCCACCAAAATTCTGGCGTTGGGGTTATTGGAAGGGCTCTTGATAGAGTCCTGGGTCAGCTTATTCTGCAGCTGCATCTCAAATTCCCTGATCTGATCCGGTTCCAGATTCAGATAAGGTGAGAAAAAGCAGCTGATCTGAGCAACGCCCTTATTGTCACCCCAGCGCTCGGCCATGAGCTGAGATTCCTGCGAGTTTTTTATATGATTTATCGTGCAAAGAAGGATCAGGAAGATGATCGCCGATAGGATACCGCTGATCAACAACCCCAATCTTCTCCGTGAAAGGTATGATCTTTTCACTGGTTCCTCGTTTCCGACCCGAAGGTCTGTCTCGCTTAGTTATCTGACAGTCTTACCTGCTGGCCTGCGACTACAGGCTTGTTGGAAGTGGTAATTACGTAAGCCCAGCTGAAGTTGCCGCGTACCGCTGACTGAGTGTCATCGCTTGCGAGGATCTCTACATCCTCACGTCTTGCAATATAACGATTGCCTAAGGGACTGCTCTTCATCTCGATGGTGAGGATGAATTTACCGTTGTTGTCCTCTCTGATAGCACTGTTGGGAACGATCTGATCGTAGTTAGCGCTCTTCTGGCCTACAGATACACTTAAGCTCTGTCCTGCCATTACGTCGCCCTCTACCTTGAAGGTCAGCATCTTGTTCTGAGAAGGGTTAGCCTTGTCGGGCTTGATGCTGACAAGTGTAAGCTTCACGTTGTCGTATCTCCAGGAGTTGACAAGATCTGCGGGATCGCCTACAGATACTCTCTTCGCCTGCTCGTTGGTAACGGAGAAGCCCATGGTGTAGCCCTGTCCTTCGGGCTGAAGAACTGCTACGGGCTCCAGAGGAGAAACATCCTTGCCGGATACTGCATTCATTGAAATAACGGTACCGGAGATATCAGCTACGATGGTGTTGCCGGTAGCGGCTGCCTCAAGCTTGTTGACTTCCTTCTGTGCCTTGACTACTGCCTCGTAAAGATTGCCGAGGCCATATACTCTGGTGATCTTAGTAACAAGGTCATTAAGCTCGGTTTCCTTGTCGGCAAGTTCTTTCTTCTTGACATCCAGGTTCACTTTCACAAGTGCCTGCTGACGATTTAAGTTATCAAAGGTCGCGCCGGTATCGCCGCTCTCCTTCTTGTTTTTCAGAGCGGTTTCAGCCTTATCCAAAGCAATCTGAGCCTCTTTCCAAGCAATATCTGCTTCATCCCAGATATCTTT
>JAZULD010000093.1:0-11412 GCA_045643625.1 Acetatifactor sp.
TGTGAGAGCAGTTGTCCATACTTACCATAGCGATGGGAAGCTGGCCGTTCTCGAAACGGGTGTACAGAAGAGATACGACCTTACCTAAGTAGCTGCCGGGCTTCTTGGGGCCGTTCTTGTAATCCTCAGCGATTGCGGGGATCACATTGCCCTTGCCGTCTACTAAGGAGTAACCCTTCTCGGTGATGGTAAAGCTTGCCATCTGGAGAGTAGGATTAGCAAAAATAGCCTGAAGACGGGAGAACTCAGCCTCGTTGTCGCTGTCAAGGATCAGGGACTCCATGATACTGCCAACGATGGTCTTCTCAACAGTGTTGTCGGATTTCAGAGTAGCGAGAAGGCTTAAGTTGTCGTGAGGACGATTGCTCTTCTCGATGATCTCGTAGTCGTAGCCTTCAGCTGCGATCAGACCTACATCCATGATGCCGTCGTTTAACAGGTTCTGCATAACGTTAGCCTGGAAAGCACGGAAGATGTTGCCGGCACCGAAGTGGATCCATACGGGACGGTTGTAGGTGTTCTCTTTTACCTTGTCATAGTCGAAGGTAGGAAGTTTGTAGCCTGCTGCTTCGAATGCAGCGCGGTCATTGCGAATTCCTTCTAATGTGAGTTTCATGAAAGTATTACCTCTCTTTTTTATTAAAAATTAGTGAGTCTTAACGATAGCTTCCCAGAGACCGTTTAAGTAGGTAGCGCCGAGAGCTCTGTCATACAGACCGTAACCGGGCATAGCAACCTCATCCCAGATCATACGACCGTGGTCGGGACGGATAGGACCGGTGAAGCCAATGTCATAGAGTGCGAGCATGATCTCGTACATATCGAAGGTACCGTCGCTGGAAAGATGAGCGGACTCCTCGAAATCGGTGGGAGAGTTGAACTTCAGGTTACGAACGTGTGCGAAGTGAATTCTGCCCTTTAAGGAACGGATCATATCGGGAAGATCGTTCTCAAGGTTGGTGCCGTAGGAACCGGAGCAGAAGGTAACGCCGTTGTGAGGGTTGTCTACCATCTTCATCATACGAAGGATGTTTGCCTTGTTGATGATGATACGAGGAAGGCCGAATACGCTCCATGCGGGATCGTCGGGATGAATAGCCATGTTGATGTCGTACTTGTCACATACAGGCATGATTCTCTCAAGGAAGTACTTCAGGTTCTCGAAGAGCTTCTCATCGGTAACGTCCTTGTACATCTCGAAGAGGTCCTTGATGCGAGCCATACGCTCGGGCTCCCAACCGGGAAGGATAGCGCCGTTAGCGTCGCCGCTGATGGAAGCGAACATATCCTCGGGATTCAGAGCGTCAACTGCTTCCTGGGTGTATGCGAGAACGGTGGAACCGTCGGGACGAACTCTTGCAAGCTCGGTTCTGGTCCAGTCGAATACGGGCATGAAGTTGTAGCATACCATATGAACGCCGGCCTGGCCGAGACGCTCTAAGGTGGTGATATAGTTGTCGATGTACATATCGCGGTCAGGGGTACCAACCTTGATAGAGTCGTGAATATTAACACTCTCGATACCTGCAAGCTGAAGGCCTGCATCTTCGATCTCTTTCTTGAGAGCGAGAATGTCTTCCATTTCCCATGCTTCACCGGGAGCGGTGCCGTAAAGGGTGGAAATAACGCCGGTTACACCGGGAATCTGTCTGATCTGCTTGAGGGTAACGGTATCATACTTGCTGCCGTACCAACGAAGTGTCATCTGCATAATGAAGTCCTCCATTCATGATGATTGAATTGTTTTTTCTCGCGCCGACTGATACTGTCGGCATCTTACATAAACAGTATAACTGAAACATAAATGCAAGAAAAGCACATATATTGCTTGAAATAGTGCAAAAATTGCCATAAACTGAACATATAAGCTTATTTTGGAAAAAACCGTGAAAAGGCGCCCGAGAGGGGCGTTCTGACGGCGGAAAGGACTGTATGGAGAGAAGACAGATGCAGGCCGGTTCGGCCCGTGAAAACGGCGGTAAAAACACCGGCATGGACGACAGATTAAGGCGCGTGGACGCCTCCGACGAGCGCCAGTACATGATCAACGAGCACTATGAGGTGTACGAGAAGCAGGGCCCGCCCCTGGGTGCCGTGAGCTTCCACTATCATAATTTTTATGAGGTCATCTACGTACTGGAGGGAGAGTACTCCTCCATGATCGAAAACCAGACCTATGTGCTGCACAGAGGGGACTTCCTCCTGATCGATCAGAACGTCATGCACAAATATATCTTTATTGAACAGAAGCACGATAACTCCAAGCGCATCATTCTCTGGGTGACCCCCCAGATGCTGCGAGAACTGTCGGGCGATGCCATGGACCTTGCGGCATGCTTTACGGACAGAGGAAGCGGCGCCTACCACTTCCCCGTATATTATGAGGAAATGCTGCGGGGCTATCTTCTGAAGCTCGCTATGAGCGAGCCCGCCCAGGGGGAACTCCCGGGCGCCCGCCAGGTGCTTGACAGAGGGTATCTGACCCTGTTTTTTGCCTATCTTAACACCCTGTGCGGCAGAAAAGAGTACTTCTTCACCGATGAAAACATCGTCAGCCAGCCCATGGTAGAGCAGGTCAGCGAGTATATCGACAGCCACATCGGCGAGACTATCACCGTGGAGGAGCTGGCGGAGTATGTCCACATGAGCAAATATCACTTCCTCAGAAAGTTTAAGGAGCTGACCGGCGTGACGGTCCACGCTTTTGTCACCAACAAGCGTCTGATCAGGGCCTGCGAACTTCTGCGGGAGAACATGTCCATCACCCAGGTGTGTACGAGCGTCGGCTTTACGGACTATTCCTCCTTCCTTCGCAATTTCAAGAGCGCCTTTGGGGTATCGCCCGGCAAATATGCGGCCCTGTACTCATAGGTGAGATTGGGACCGGAGAAAAATTTTTAAAAAACATATTGACAACCGAACTGTGTCATTGTACTATTGTATTACATCATTAATACAGATATACAGTAACACAGTAATACAGCTGCGGATGATTCGTAAGAAGCACATCTGCAGTTCCCATAGAAGAAAGGAGAGGGGAATATGGCATGGAATATGAATTCCGATAAGCCCATCTACGCACAGCTGATGGACCAGATCAGCAACCAGATCGTATCCGGCAAGTATCCGCCCGGGTCCAAGCTTCCCAGCGTCAGAGAGTTCGCCTTCGACGCGGCGGTGAATCCCAATACCATGCAGAAGGCGCTTTCGGAACTTGAGAGAAGCGGCCTGATCATTACTCAGCGCACCATGGGCAGAACCGTCACAGAGGACGAGGAAGTTATCGGCAATATTCGCAAGGAGATGGCAGAGGAGAGCCTGAAAGGGTTCCTCAGCCGTATGAAGGAGCTTGGCTTCTCCGCTAAGGAGACCGTGGCGCTTCTTCAGGAGATCGTTATGAAGGAGGAAAATGTATGAGCGCATTAGTTGAGATCACAGGTCTGACCAAGGCCTACAGCTCAGACTGCATCGCAGTGAACAATATCAATATTAAATTACCCAAGGGCAAGATCATCGGTCTCTTAGGCCCCAACGGAAGCGGCAAGACCACCCTCATCAAGCTGATGAACGGTCTCCTCAATCCCACCGCAGGCAAGATCATGATCGACGGCAACCCCGTTGGTCCCAAGACCAAGAGCCTTGTAGCGTATCTGCCCGACAGAACCTATCTGGCAGGCGATAAGAAGATCGAAGAGATCCTTGATTTCTTCTGTGATTTTTACGCAGACTTCGACAGAGAGAGAGCAGAGAAGATGCTTCAGAGTCTGGACATCGACGTAAATGCCAAGCTTAGAACTCTGTCCAAGGGTACCAAGGAGAAGGTACAGCTGGTGCTCGTTATGAGCCGCCGCGCTTCTCTCTATGTGCTGGATGAGCCCATCGCGGGCGTGGATCCCGCAGCGAGAGATTACATTCTCCGCACCATTATCAACAATTACGATCCGGAGGCTACCGTGCTGATCTCCACACATCTGATCAGCGATGTTGAGGCAGTTCTGGATGAGGTTATTTTTATCAGACGCGGCGAGCTTGTGCTGTACACCTCTGTGGACAATATCAGAGAGCAGCAGGGCAAATCCGTTGACGCATATTTCAGGGAGGTATTCGCATGTTAGGCAAGCTGTTTAAATATGAATGGAAGGATCTGACCAGGATCGGTCTTATGATGATCATCGGTGTGGCCATCGTCACCGGCCTGGGCCTTGTCTACTTCCAGACACCCCTTTGGAAAAATCTTTTTAACGACGCAATGAATTCCGCAACAGGAATCCAGGCACTGGCACTGGTGATCACCGCTTTCGGCGGCTTCTTCCTCTATGTAATGACCATCGCAGCTGCGATCTACGGCATGATGATCTATGAGGGCGTTCACTTCTACAAGACCATGTACACCGACGAGGGTTATCTGACCCACACCCTTCCCGCCAAGACCGGCCAGATCTTATTTGCAAAATTTGCTGCAAACGGTCTCTGGATGCTGTTGGTATCCGCACTCAGCGTGCTCTCAGTGCTGTTCCTTGCATTAAACGGTGTGCAGGCACTGGCAAATGCATCCGGTGAAGACATGCATATCTTCAGAGAGATCTTTGGAATGATCAGAGACAACTGGGAGGACATGGGTGGTATCTTCATCAAGGTTGCGGTATACGGCATTGCATCCGCAGTGGTCGGTGTTTTTGCAGAGATCGGCGTGATCTTCGGAAGCTCCGCTATCGGCCAGCTCTCCAGAAAGCATAAGGGTCTGATGGCTGTACTGACCTATTTTATCATCATGATCATCGGCGTGATCTTAGGTACCGTGGCAAGCTTCTTTACCACCAGCAGCGCGAAGGTAGTTCAGCTGCTTGAGACCGACGGCGGAATGGTAGTGGATATGTCCATGAATTTAGGCATCCTTATCTCCCTGGCTCAGCTTATCCTGTTCTATGTGATCTGTTATGTGATCAACAAGAAGAAACTGAATCTGGATTAATTTTTCCTAAGGTAATTTAAGTGAAAAAAGCGCCCCTTTTGCAGGCCCGGGCGGTCTGTGAGAGGGGCGTTTCGTTGTTTTTGCTAAGACAAAATAATTTGCCCGAAGGCGCATTTTGAGGTATAATAAAACGGAATATATCCGACAGACAAAGAGGTAATGTCATGGACGAAATGCGTGAGAGTAAGTGGCAGGAACAGGAAGAACGGGCAGCGGGTTTTCACAGTGTGGAGCATCTTGCGAGGAGAGCAGATGTGGCCGCGCTGGCGAGACTGTACCTGGATCACTGCATGGGAAATGTGGATAGAGAGACAATGCATGCGGAAGGTGCGGCGCTGACGGAGAGACTGCTTGCGGGAACTCCCGAGGACATCCCCTTACGTCTCATCGACGCGCGTTTCTTAATTGAGGAGGAGCGCTTTCACGAGGCGGACTGGGAGCTTGACCAGATCCGAGACGACCTGGAGAACGGCGAGGAGGATCCCCGCTGCAACAGCGACGACCTCTGGGTATTCTACTTATATATGACCACGCTGACCGCAGTGGACGAGGAGAGCATCAGGGACACCTACAAGCAGATCGAGAAGATCTGCAACTGGCAGGGTGCCACCTGGAGAGGCAGAGCAGTCTTAAAACTGCTGGTGCCCGGCAGGACCGTATCCGGCGAGGACAGACTGCTTACCCCCGAGATCCTTTTTGCGGAGGGCGCAAGAAGCCCCTTTATTTACTTAGAGGCAGTGAGACTGATCAATGAGGAGCCCGCGCTGCTTCGCAAGCTGAACGCCTTCGAGAAGCAGGTGCTGCACTTCGGCGCAAGATACGGACTTCTCGAGCGCGATACCGTGGAGCGTTTTCTCTCCCTGGTGAAGAAGGAGAAGGACTACTCCGATCTTTTGCTCCTGATCTTAAAGACAATATATGAAGACTCCCGGGACAACGCTGTCCTGCAGGAGATCTGCACCCTTCTCATGAAGGGCGGCAGAGTGGGGGAGAGATATTTCCCCTGGTATGAGAAGGCTGTGGAGCAGCAGCTTCGCATCACCAAGCTTTACGAATATTATATGATGAGCCTGGACATCACGAAGCCCCACAGACTGCCCAAGGCGCTGTTAATGTATTTCTCCTTCCAGCCGCAGCTTGACCGCGAGCACACCGCTTACCTGTATGAGTATCTGCTGCGCACCAGAAGCGAGAACAGAGAGATCTTCCTGCAGAACCTTCCGAAGATGGAGCGTTTTGCCCTTGAGCAGGTGAAAAAGGGCCGCGTTGACAGAAGTCTTGCGGTGCTCTACAAGGAGGTTCTGGTACCCGAGAAGATGGACAAGGCAGGGCTTGAGGCGCTGGCAGACCTGATGTTTGCCCACAGGATCACTGTGGATGAGTCCGGTGTGTATTTGAAGGTCCTTGTATATCAGAAGGACCGCATGATTCCCGCGGAGTACCGAATGAACGGCCGGGAGGCGCTTGTTGACCTCTATGACGGCTCCGAGGAAGTCCTTTTTGAGGACAGAGAGGGCCGTGTGTACGAGGATGTTCCCTACGATGTTGAGGACATGGGCCTTGCGGAGCATTTCAGGGAGACTCTTTCTGACTATAAACGCGGCGATATCGCATTTGACCTTGCAGAGCTCGATCGTGCGGGGGATGTGCTGAATGAAGACAATATTGAGCGCGCCATGAGAGTGGCCGCTTCGGATGAGATCGCTGTGGCAAGACGCAGGGAGCTGTACAGGAAGGTGTGGGAATATCTCTTCAAGACCCGCCGTATGAAGACCCTGAATGCGGAACTTGCGGATGTGCCCATGGAGATCTTAGAGGAGCAGGAGAAGAGTCTTGCCGTCAAGTATCTGGTTGCCTGCGGAAGCTTCGATCTTGCGGACGAGTGGATCGAGGAGGTCGGCACCGATCTGCTTGACAAGGACACTCGTGCGGCCTGGCTCTGTGACAGGATCGAGAGAGCTCCCGGCGAGGAGGATGGCGTGCTGATCGATGCGGCGAGAGAGGCATTCTTCGAGGGCAGCAGGGACAGAGCGATCCTTGCGTATCTTGCGCGCTATTTTGACGGAAGCGAGGAGGAACTTGCGGGACTCTACACCGCCTGCGCGGATGCGGGTGTTGAGTGCATGGACTTAGAGGAGCATCTCATCGGACGCATGCTTTCAACCGGCAACTTCGTGGAGGAGAGCGGTGAGATCTTCGACAACTACCTTATCGACGGCGCGGACGTAGCACTTAAGGTGGAGATCTTAGAGCGCTTTGCGGAGAAATTCTTCGTGGAACGTGAGGAGCCCAAGCGCTTTATGGTGGAGGGTATTCTGGACCGCCTGGCAGACGGACTGCCCGTGAGCCGCACATGTAAGCTTGCCTTTTTGAAGTATTATTCCGTGGAGGAGCGCCTGGCCGAGGAGGTGGCGGGATCTGTGAGATTCTGCCTGACAGAGCTTCTGGATGATAATATTTACCTGAACTTTTTTGACAAATTTACCTTCTGTGAGGACCTTTTTACACTGTATGAGGACCGCACGGTGGTGGAATACAGACATACTCCCGGGGTGCGCGCCCGCATCAGAGCGGTCATCCTTGACGGCAAGGGTGCCGAGCAGGATTCGTACCAGGGCTACATGCGCGAGATCTGCCCCGGCCTGTCCTGCAAGGACCTGGTGCTTTTTGCGGATGAGACCGCAGAGTACGATGTGATCGAGGAGACGGACGAGGGAGAGAAATTGACGAAGAGCGGCCGTATCACCCGTGTGGGAGCGGGCGAGAGAGAGCCGGCGCGCTACAGCTGCTTGAATGAGATGCTTCGCTTGAGAACGCTTGATTACAGCGAGGAGCTTGAGGAGAAGGCGCTTCTGTACAGCAGCAGAGAATTTATGAATGACAGACTGTTTCGTTTGCAGTAGGCAGGAGGTTTCTATTGTTTAAACAATCGAAAGCGGAAAAATGGATAGTGGGTCTGGACCTTTCGGACAGCGGAACGCTGGTGAGCTATGCAAACATCGGCGACAGCAATGTGGAGACCTTCTCCATGGTTGCGGGAAGCGAAGATTACTGCATTCCCACCGCGCTTTGCAAGAGAAAGGACCTGAATCAATGGCTGTTCGGCAGAGAGGCTCTGCGCGTTGCGGCTGAGGGCGGCGGCTACCTTGCCGACCATCTCGTGTCCGGCGCGATCAGAGGCGAGAGCTACACCATCGAGGAAGAGACATATCCTGCGGAGAGCCTGCTGCTTCTTTTTGTAAAAAGAGTGCTGACATTGATCGGCGGCGTGGGCATCACCGAGAAAAACGCGATCTTTATGATCACGACCGACTCCCTGGACAGGGACGGCGTTGCAATGTTTAAGGAACTTGCGGAATCCCTGCATATCCGAACGGGCAATCTGCTGTGCCAGACGAGCGAGGAGAGTTTTTACAACTATATGCTCTACCAGCCCAAGGACCTGTGGAGATCCAACGTCCTTCTCTTTGAATACAAGGACAGCTCCATGATCGTCTACAGATTGTCCCGCAATATTCACACCATCCCCATGGTGGCCGAAGTTTCGAGGACAGAGTATCCCTTCCCGGCCTACGATCCCATGCCTGTGGGCGACAGTTTGAGAGCCGAGAAGATGCGCAGGCTGGATGACACCATGCTGCAGATCTCCGAGAAGGTCTTCAAGGAGGGCGGCGCGTCTGCTGTGTACCTTGTGGGCGAGAATTTCTCCGAGGAGTGGATGAAGCGTTCCTTACGCTTCCTGTGCGGCGCGAGAAAGGTCTTTCTGGGAAGCAATCTTTTCTCAAAGGGCGCATGTCTTGCCCTGATGGAGAGAAGAGAGGCAAGCGAAGCCGGCACCGAGAATGTGTTCCTTGGTGAGAATAAGTTAAAGACCAATGTGGGCATGAGAGTCCTGCTGCGCGGCAGGGACACCTACTATGCCCTGCTGGATGCAGGTATCAGCTGGTATGAGGCCGGATACAACTGTGAGATCTACCTGCAGGATTCCGACACCTATGAGCTCAGCCTGACCCATGTAAACGGCGGTGAGAGCAAGGTGGTGCCTGTGGTGCTGGAGGGACTGGAGAGCGGCCCCGCGCGCCTTGCCATCAGGCTCTATACGGAGTCTGTGAACAGACTGATCGTCGAGACGGAGGACTTAGGCTTCGGAGAATTCAGGGAAGCCAGCCGCCGCGTCTGGAGAAATGTGATCGAATTATCTTAACTTGTAAAGAGGTGAACGCGTATGCGCGTCAGTGTTTGTGTTGGCAATTATGCCAAGAGACCTTTAAAGATCCCGGTGCTTGAGATCCCGGTATACTGCATGGAGGAGCTGTGCAGGCTGCTCAGAGAGAATACCTTTCTCCTGGACACTTCCATGATGAACCGCGGACTGGTGGACTGGATCGATGAGGAATGCGGACTTCCGGATCTTGCCGGGGAACTTCATATGCTTCTTGAGAGAGGCGGCTCCTTCAGCGCCTTTATGACCACGATCATGGAGTATGTGGGCTTCTACGAGGAGGAGAGCATCCGGAGAATGGAGCGCGTCCTTCAGAAGAGCGCGGGTCTGTCCGTCCTTGAAAAGAGAAAACAGCAGCTGGACTACCTGGTCCGCCGCAAAAAATATACCGCAGCCTTAAAGGGCTACGACGAGCTTCTTGCTCTCTGGAGAGAGGAGAGCGCAGAGTATGAGGAACTTCTGACCGACAAGCTCTACACCTCCCTGCTTCAGCACAGGGGCGTTGTGCTGGCCCGCCAGATGCGCTACGCGGAGGCGGCCGATAGCTTCTATGAGGCCTATGAGATCGGCGGCAGAAGAGAGTATTTTTACGATTTCCTTGCAGCCAAGAGAATGGAACTGTCCCCCGCGGATTATGTGAGCTTCGCGGCTTCCTTCACCGACAATTCCGACGTCGTGATGGAGCTTGAGAGAGATTATGAGAAGGCAGGCGCGGCGCTGCTTGCCCAGAGCGAGCACAGCAGTTTAAAGGACGCCGCAGGTCTTCGCGAGAACGGCGAGACAGAGCTTTATAACGAGATCATGGACCGTTTCCTGCAGAATGCCAAGGCTTCCTACCGAAGCTGCGTGGAAGCGGGAGATATCTATTGACTTTTCTTTTTTCCTATGCTACAATTCACCATGCTAACACATTAGCACAGTAAAGTGCTTTTGATAATTTATAATGATGCAACAGGTATTGGCATCGGAATGGAGAAAAAAATGAAGAAAATCACAGCTATCGCACTTATGATGCTCATGATCGTCGCAGCATTCGCAGGCTGCGGCAAGAAGGCACAGACCTTCACCGTAGGTTTTGACGCAGAGTTCCCCCCTTACGGTTACCTCGCAGACAACGGCGAGTACATCGGTTTCGACCTCTCTCTTGCTGAGGAAGTATGTAAGAGAAACGGCTGGGAGCTCGTTAAGCAGCCCATCGACTGGGACGCTAAGGATATGGAGCTTTCCTCCAAGTCCATCGACTGCATCTGGAACGGTTTCACCATGAACGGCAGAGAGGATGAGTACACCTGGACCGCTCCTTACGTTGACAACACTCAGGTAGTAGTTGTTGCTTCCGGTTCCGGCATTGAGGCTCTTGCAGATCTCGCAGGCAAGAAGGTTGCAGTACAGAAGGATTCTTCCGCACTTGCAGCTCTCGGCGAGGAGGAGAACGCCGATCTTGCAGCTTCCTTCGACGAGCTTCGTGAGTATGCAGACTACAACATCGCTTTCATGGATCTTGAGCAGGGCGCAGTTGACGCAGTTGCAATCGACATCGGCGTTGCGGCTTACCAGATCGCTCAGCGTGCAGAGGGCGCTTTCGTAATGCTTGACGAGGATATCGCTCTTGAGCAGTACGCAGTAGGCTTCCTGCTTGGCAACACCGAGCTTCGCGACAAGGTTCAGAAGACCATCGACGAGATGGCAGCAGACGGCACTTTCTTAAAGATCGCAGAAGAGTGGGATCTTGTAGACAGCATCTGCATCGGCAAGTAATTTTTTGACACAAGGATAAGGTTATCGGAATATGAACTATATCACCATGCTTCAACAACTGTCAGAGGGCTTTATAGTGACAGTGGAGATCTTCGTGCTTACGCTGCTTTTCTCCCTGCCGCTTGGACTGGTCGTTGCATTCGGAAGAATGTCAAAGAACGGTCTGCTGCGCACAGTCTCCAAATTATATATTTCAGTCATGCGCGGAACCCCCCTGATGCTGCAGATCCTGGTGGTTTATTTCGGACCGTACTATCTGTTCAAGATCGGTATGGGCCCGGGATATCGCTTCCCTGCTGTGATCATCGCTTTCGTGATCAACTACGCCGCATACTTCGCGGAGATCTACCGCTCCGGCATCGAATCCATGCCTGTGGGTCAGTATGAGGCTGCGGAGATCTTAGGCTACAGCAAGGCTCAGACTTCTATCAAGATCATTCTTCCCCAGGTGATCAAGAGG
>JAZULD010000094.1:0-8164 GCA_045643625.1 Acetatifactor sp.
CGATCAAGATGGGTAAGATAGACATTTTTTTCCTCTTTCCGATAACCTAAGGTTATCTAATATTGATTGGTTGCTTTTTATAATTCCTCGTAGAAGCGCTTTGCGTTGTTGTAGAGGATATTTTCCTTGGCGGAATCGCTCCAGGGCAGTGCGTCTACCTGAGCGATAAGTTCTTCCACGGGAAGACCCTGAGTTGTCCAGTTGGAGGCAAAACAGATGCGGTCCTTCAGGTTGTTCTCTCCATAATAAAGGAAAGGCTCATATCCGGTGCCGGGGATGCCGATCTTCTTGGGAAGGTGGGTCTCAAAGTTGAGATATACGTTCTCATGTCTGAAGCCTAAGGTTAAGAATTCCATGACCCAGGGCCAGCCGCTGACGCCTGCCATGATCTTCAGGTTCGGGAAATCTCTGGCAACTTCGTCGATATAGCGAGGATGTCCGATGTCATAGGGTACAGCCTTTGACAGGTTCAAGCTGGAATAAATATGAACGGGAATTCCCAGCTCGACACACTTGGAATAAAGGGGGTAGTTCTTCTTGTCGTTTGCCGGAAGCTTGGTTCTGAAAGCGGTAAGATAGAGGGCGTGAAGGCCATATTCTTTTACGCAGGTCTCAAGCTCGCGGACGGAACCCTCGCAATCGTTGGGGTCAACAAAGATGAAGCCCTTGAATTTGTCGGGATGCGCCTTGACAATTTCTGCTGTTCTCTTGTTGTCGTGATTGCCGTCAACGGTGACGCCCCACTCGATGCCGATATCGTCGCAGTGCTGTGCAAAGCGATCGACGCTCATGCAGTTCTCTTCAGCGCTCTTGCGGAGAAGTGCGTCGAAAGCTTCCTTGCCGCCAAGGGCGTAAGCTTCCTCAAGCGCTCCCACGGTCGTTCCCGCCTGAGCGGCAATGCCGGGTCCGTAAGAACTCTTGTAACCACGGTACTGAGGATTCAGGCACATCGTGGTCAGCATACTGATGAGATCTTCGGCATTCAGGGGAAGGTCCAAACATAAATCGATTACTTTTTTCATGTTGTCAACCTCACACGTTTTTTCTCGTAGTGTTTTACTACATTATGCTAATATAGTAATAAATTAGCACACTAAAGTCAACCGATGACAAGCAAAACGCTACATATGAAATACGTTTTTTTGCAAAAATTTCTTGACAAACCGCGAAAAAATGGTAATATTAACATATGAACAATGGTTCATATGAAGAAACAAGTTTTTTATGAGGAAAGGCGAACAAAAGATGAAGAAAACATATAAGATCGAAGTTGACTGCGCAAACTGTGCTATGAAGATGGAGGACGCTGCAAGAAAGGTTGCAGGCGTTGCGGATGTTTCCGTGAGCTTCATGACCCAGAAGATGAAGGTCGAGTTTTTTGAGGACGCTGATGTGAATGCAGTCATGCAGGATGTGCTGAAGGCCTGCAAGCGCGTGGAGAGCGACTGCGAGATCTTCCTGTAAGATCGTTACCTGAGATAGAAAGAGATCGTTATGAATAAGAAACAGAAAAAGGTGCTTCTTCGCATCATTGTGAGCGTTGTCCTGCTGGTTGTGCTGGAGTTTGTGCCTGTGAAGGGCATTCCCGCGCTGCTGTTATACTGCATCCCCTACCTGGTGATCGGTTACGATATCCTGCGCAAGGCATTCCTTGGAATCATTCACGGCGAGGTCTTCGACGAGAACTTCCTCATGGCCGTTGCAACGCTGGGCGCTATTGCTCTGGGGGAGTACAGAGAGGGCGCGGCAGTTATGCTTTTTTATCAGATCGGTGAGCTCTTCCAGGGCGTTGCTGTGGGCAAGAGCAGACGCAACATCGCGGCCCTTATGGACATTCGTCCCGACAGTGCCAACCTGGAACTGCCTGACGGAGAGATCGAGGAGGTCGATCCCGACGATGTTGAGATCGGCAGCATCATCGTGGTGCGCCCCGGTGAGAAGATCCCCATCGATGGCGTGGTCGAAGAGGGCAGCTCCGTTTTAAATACCGCTGCACTTACCGGCGAGAGCGTTCCCAGAGAGGCAGCAGAGGGCGACGAGGTCTTAAGCGGCTGCGTCAACATGACGGGTCTTCTGAAGATCCGCACCACCAAAGAGTTCGGCGAGTCCACCGTATCCAGGATCCTGGATCTGGTGGAGAATTCCGCCATGAAAAAATCCCGCTCGGAGAACTTTATCACCTCCTTCGCGAGAATCTATACACCTGCGGTCTGTATCTCAGCCCTTGCGCTGGCTGTGGTACCGCCTATGTTCCTGATGCTTACGGGCGGAAGCGCCGATTTCAGGACCTGGATCATAAGAGCCCTGACCTTCCTGGTTATCAGCTGTCCCTGCGCACTTGTGATCTCCATTCCGTTAAGCTTCTTTGGCGGAATCGGCGGCGCATCCTCACGTGGCATACTGGTGAAGGGCTCCAACTATCTGGAGGCGCTGGCCAAGACAAAATATGTTGTTTTTGATAAGACAGGCACCCTGACTGAGGGCGTCTTTGAAGTGACCGATATCGTGCCCTCCGGGGCTTACGCAGAGGCGCACGGCGGACAGGCGGGCGCGAAACTCTTAGAGTATGCGGCTCTCGCAGAAAATTATTCCCTGCACCCTATCAGCAAGAGTATTATCAAGGCTTACGGTGCGGCGGCCGACAGGGAGCGCATCGCGGATGTGGAGGAGATCGGCGGACACGGCGTATCCGCCAAAGTGGACGGACATGCGGTCCTTGCGGGCAATGCCAAGCTGATGGCGCGCGAGAATATTGCATGTGACAATGCGGTCTGTGCGGGTACTGTGGTCCACGTGGCTGTGGATGGTATGTATGCCGGACACCTGCTGATCGCTGACAAGATCAAAGAACATTCCGCAGCTGCAATTGCGGATCTTAAGCGAAACGGTGTGAAGAAGACCGTTATGCTCACCGGCGACAGCAGAGCTGTTGCGGAGGATGTGGCAGAGAAACTTCACATCGATATGGTGAAGAGTGAACTGCTCCCCGAGGATAAGGTGGTGCAGGTAGAGAAGCTCCTTGCGGAAAAACAGCCCGCCGAGAAGCTTGCCTTCGTGGGCGACGGCGTCAACGACGCGCCTGTTCTTGCACAGGCGGACATCGGTATCGCCATGGGAGCCCTGGGCAGCGACGCTGCCATCGAGGCAGCAGACATCGTGCTCATGGATGACGATCCTTCCAAGATCGCGCTTGCCATGAAGATCTCACGGAAGTGCCTGCGTATCGTTACTCAGAACATTGTTTTTGCACTGGGCGTCAAGGCGATCTGCCTGATCCTCGGCGCTTTGGGATACGCCAACATGTGGGCTGCGATCTTCGCAGACGTGGGCGTCATGGTCATCGCGGTGCTGAATGCGATGAGATGCCTGAGAGTGGAAAAATAAGTAGGCAACTATTAAAGCCCGGGGCATAAGCTCCGGGCTTTTGTGCGCCGTGAGGGTAAGCCCCGGCAGCGGGACCGGGACAGATTCCACCCTTGCAGTGTTCCCTTTTGGGGGAGTATAATAATCCGTGACAGTAAAAAGGCCGGGGGAACCCGGCGCAAGCCAATTTTGACAGCAAAAGGAGATAACAAAAGTGGATAAGTTTCGTCTTGTAATTCTGGGAGCGGGCAACATTGCCAACAAGATGGCGGACGCCGTGAAGTATGTGGATGAGGTCGAGCTTGTGGCTGTGGGCAGCAAGTCCATGGAGAGAGCTCAGGCTTTCGCTGAGAAGAACGGCATCCCCAAGGCATACGACAGCTATGAGAAGATGCTTGTCGAGGAGAAGCCCGACGGCGCATATATTGCAGTAACTGTGAACGGTCACTATGAGCTCAGCAAGCTCTGCCTGGAGCACGGTGTCCCCATCCTCTGCGAGAAGACCATGTACAGCACAAGCGCGCAGGCTGAGGAGATCTTTGCGCTTGCAAAAGAGAAGAATCTCTTCTCCATGGAGGCAATGTGGAGCAGATTCCTTCCCGCCATCAACAAGGCGAAGGAATGGATCGGTGCGGGTAAGATCGGAGAGCCCATCTTCGGCGATTTTGCATACGGTTTTGTGGCACCCGAGGGCAATGAGACCCGCTACTGGAACCCCGCACTTGGCGGCGGCGCGGATTACGACCTTGCGGTGTACGGTTATGAACTCATGACCTACCTTTACGACGAGCCCGTGGAGGAAGCCCAGACTGCGGCGATCTTCTCCGAGAGCGGCGTGGACGCAACAGGCCACATTACCCTTCGCTTTGCGAAGTTTTTGGCGAGCATCAGAACCAGTTTTGAGACCAACATGGATAATAAGCTGGAAATCAGCGGAAAAAAAGGCCGGGTATGTGTACCCAAGCCTATTTTTGCGGAAGATACCTATCTGTATAACAGCAAGGGTGAAATGGTGGAGCATTTCCACGATGATGTTACACAGAACGGATTTATGTATGAATTGCAGGAGTTTGTGAAGTGTGTGCGCGCCGGAGTTCTTGAGAGCGACAGAGTGCCTCATGCGCTGACCCTTGCATGCGCGAAGGTGTTCGACAAGCTGCTTAATGTGTGTTAACAGCGTGTCTCATGCGATACTCGCTGGGCGTGCAGTTGTTCTGCTGCTTGAACAGGCGGTTAAAAGTTGAGATCGAGGGGAAACCTGACAAAAGGGCTACTTCAGTAATGGAGTAGTCCAATTTTGATAATAGGGACTCTGCGATCTTGATGCGGCGGCAATTGACATAGTCACAGAAGGTGTAACCGGTGTACTGCTTGAACAGGCGGGTAAAATGATACTTGCTGAAGCCGATGGACGCAGCGATGGTGTCCAGATCAAGATCCTCCATGTAGTGCACGTCAATGAAGTCGAGCAGGGAACTGAACTTCTGGATGTACTCCTTCTGCTTGTGCAGGCGCACGTTGGGGAAGAGGTTGGTCTCGTTGAGGTGATGATACCCTAACTTGGACAGCAGGTTTAAGAAAAGAGAGTAGATGACCAGCTCGCTGTATTCGTTCTGGCTGAAGTACTCGTCACTCATCCGGTTCAGCATGTCCACGATGTCCTCGTAGATCTTGGGATGAGAGTCCTTGCGGATGTAGATGGGGTGCATCAGCAGGGAGACGATATTCGTAAAACCCTTCATGTTGGTGATGAACTCAGTGTCTAACAGATAGATGAAGCGCTTGCCGGTAGCGGGCGCAATGGTCTCATGAAGCTCACGGGGAGGAACCAGCAGGATCTCACCGGGCTGCAGGCGGAATTTGGCCTCGTTGACGATGACATCATAATAATTCTCCACGGGCATGATAAGTTCAAGCGCATTGTGCCAGTGCAGCTCAAAATCACGCTTCTGGTCATTCAGCCAGATGCGCACATCCATGTCGCGGTGAAATTCTACGATCTCGCGGCTGCCCTCTCTGTTGATGGCGCCGGAGAAATCTTTATTTATTGTATGATAGTCCTTTTCCTCGATGTTATGCTGGGAGATGTTCATGGAAAGCCTCCGAATACTATAAGCAGAAATTGCTGAAAACTATCTTGAATTTCAAAACTTTAAAGCGTGAAAGCGTACAAAATGCTATAACAAAACGCAGTACACCTGTAATTTTGTTATAGCATTTTTCTGTAATTATGTAAATGTCTGACAATAAAATGACAAAAATTGTGCATTAATCAGCAATATTTGAGAATCAAAATAGCACATTATACGTGCAGTTTGAACTTATCCCCCAGGTAGAGCTGCACACTGCAGGTGGTGACGCTGCCGTCCTCACTCTCGGTCAGGCCTTCGATGCGAAGCAGAGGGTAGCCGGGATGGACATTCAACAGCGCAGCCTCGCTCCTTGAGGCGTAGACGATCTCGATGTCGCGGGACGCCCTGGTAAAACGAATGCCCTTACGCTCGTTGATCAGACCGTAGAGGGAGTTGTGGTTCAGGTCCTCGTCCATGAGGAAATCAAAAGCCGCAGGGAAGTAGTCGGTCTCAATGACCACGGGCTCATCGTTGGAGTAGCGCACTCTCTGCACGGTAAAAACAGGCTCTCCGCTCTGGAGGCGCAGGTCCTCCGCAAGCTCCTGCGTGGGCTCTTCCAGACATTTGCGAAGAGTTCTGGCGCCGGGTACTGTACCCAGACTACGGCACATCAGAGTGAAGCTTGACACATTGCCGGAGAGCATACGGCTGATCTTCTGCTCCGCAACATAGGTGCCGCGGCCGGCTTTTCTGACGATATATTTGTCCTCCTCAAGACGCTTCAGTGCCTGACGCACCGTGACGCGGCTCACCTTGTAGCCTGCGCCCAGCTCGTCCTCGGTGGGCATGCGGTCGCCCGGTGCAAAAACACTCGAGGTGATGGCCTCCTTGAGGTGATCGGCGATCTGGCGGTACAGGGGAGTATAACTGTCAAAGGAGAGAGTGTAGTTGAAATCGCGCATGTCTGCCTCCTGCATGTAATAATACAATTGCTATAATACAATATAATACAAATGTGCGCAAATGTTTATTTGAAAGGAAAGAAAAGAAAGAGGATTGTATTTTTTTATAAGGGGTAATAAGGTTATTATATCCATTAATACCCGCAGTTCATGCGGAGAAAGAGGCTACTATGGAGCAGGAAAAAATCATAGTCATTGATTTCGGCGGCCAGTACAATCAGCTGGTAGCTCGCCGAGTACGTGAATGTCAGGTCTATTGTGAGATCTATTCCTACCGCACTCCCATCGAGCAGATCAAGGCGATGGAGCCCAAGGGCATCATCCTGACCGGAGGTCCCAACAGCTGCTACGAAGAGGGCGCACCCACTTATACAGAAGAATTATTCCATCTCGGAATCCCGGTGCTCGGTCTGTGCTACGGCGCACAGCTCATGAGCCACGTTCTCGGCGGTAAGGTCGAGAAGGCACCCGTGCGTGAGTACGGCAAAACAGAGGTCTTTGTTGACCCCACATCCCCTCTTTTTGCAGGCGTCGGCACACCTGCAGAGCAGATAAACGGTATCTGCATGGAGGACCACAAGACAGATGTCAACAGCACCATCTGCTGGATGAGCCATTTTGATTACATCTCAAAGCTTGCTCCCGGCTTCCGCGCAGTAGCCCACACCGCTGACTGCCCCGTTGCCGCAGCAGAGCACATGACTGAGAAGCTTTATGCGATCCAGTTCCATCCCGAGGTGCTTCACACCGCAGAGGGCAGCAAGATGCTTTTCTCCTTCGTCCGCAATGTCTGCGGCTGCGCAGGAACCTGGAGCATGGACAATTTTGTACAGGCAGCGATCAAGGATATCCGTGAAAAAGTCGGCGACGGCAAGGTCCTCCTGGGACTTTCCGGCGGTGTTGATTCCTCCGTTGCGGCAGCACTTCTCTCCAGAGCGATCGGCAATCAGCTGACCTGCGTATTCGTAGATCACGGCCTTATGCGTAAGGACGAGGGTGATGAGGTCGAGGCAGTTTTCGGCCCTGCAGGCAATTTTGACTTAAACTTTGTCCGCGTCAATGCGAAGGACCGCTACTATGTAAAGCTCGCAGGCATCTCCGAGCCTGAGAGAAAGCGTAAGATCATCGGTCAGGAATTTGCAGCGATCTTCCGCGAGAAGTTCCATGAGATCTACCACAAAGAGGGCGAGGCAATGGGCCCCGTTGATTTCCTGGCACAGGGAACCATTTACCCCGATGTAGTTGAGAGCGGCCTTGGCGGTGAGTCTGCCAAGATCAAGTCTCACCACAACACCATTCTGACTCAGGGCGTGGACTATACCGAGCTGGTTGAGCCTCTGCGCAACCTCTTCAAGGATGAAGTGCGTGCGGCAGGTCTTGAGCTTGGTCTTCCCAGGGAACTTGTTTTCCGTCAGCCTTTCCCCGGTCCCGGTCTCGGTATCCGTATCGTCGGCGATATCACCGAGGAGAAGGTTCACATGGTACAGGAAGCAGACTGGATCTACAGATACGAGGTAGAGAAGGCGGCAGCTGCTTATGAGGCAGAGCATGGCGAGCCCGCACCCTGGATGCCCAGCCAGTACTTCGCAGCCCTGACCAACATGCGTTCTGTCGGCGTTATGGGCGACGAGAGAACCTACGATTACGCAGTTGCAGTCAGAGCGGTACGCACCGTTGACTTCATGACCGCAGAAGCTGCACAGATTCCCTTCGACGTGCTTCAGACCGTTATGAGCAGAATCATCAACGAAGTCCGCGGCATCAACC
>JAZULD010000095.1:0-32195 GCA_045643625.1 Acetatifactor sp.
AGCTCCCACTTATCGTAGGTCTGCGCGCCCAGACTCTCGATCAGTTCCCGAAGGTACACCTCCCCTGTTCGGAAGGCGGGAACTACGATGCTGAAGGGGGCGGAAAGGTCTGCTGCCTTCGCTCTTTGCGCATCAAGCTCCTCCTTCTTCGGAGGAAGGTAAGTGTAATCACTGTAGGGCGCGCTCATCCGCTCCCGCACAGCATAGTAGGTGCCGGACAGCCCGTTTCTTCGCAGGTAATATGCAGTTTTTTTCAAATTGGCGATAGAAATTCTGCCCATACAGCGCACCTTTCGCTTATGTAAGAAAACAGCAAACCGTGCAATGCCGGTTCGCTGTTCGTCAGTCGGTTGTAAAAAACGATCACAGCACCGCCTTGAGATCTTCGGTCAGGGCTGTCAGTCTGTCCTGCGCATCGGCAAGGTCTGTGCCCTTCACGCCCATGTAGAACTTGATCTTGGGCTCGGTTCCGGAGGGTCTTGCACAGCACCATGCGCTGTCGGGAAGCTCAAAATAGAGCACGTTGGACTTCGGTAAGCCTGTCCCCGTCTTCTCGCCTGTGGTCATGTCGAGAATCACATCGTTAGCATAATCTCTGAAGCGCAGTACCGAAAGGTCGCCGAACGCCTTCGGAGGGTCGTTACGAAGCTTATCCATGATCGCTTTGATCTTCTCGGAACCATCGATGCCCTTTAAGGTGATGGTGTACTGGCTCTCCTTGAAGTAACCGTATTTTTCATAGGTATCGATCATCATGTCCCAGAGAGTCTTGCCCTGCTTCTTGCAGTATGCAGCCACCTCACAGAGGCACATAACTGCCACAACGGCGTCCTTGTCCCTTGCGTGGGTACCTGCCAGACAGCCGTAGCTCTCCTCCAGGCCGAACACATAATTGTTGCTGCCGCTTTGCTCGAAAAACTTGATCTGCTCGCCGATATACTTAAAGCCGGTGAGCACCTCGATCAGCTTCACATTGTAAGTCTCGGTGATGGGAGCGGTCATGTTGGTGGTCACGATAGTGGTAACCAGCGCGGGATTTTCGGGCATGGTGCCTGTCGCCGTCTTCTCGCGCAGGATATATTCCGCGATCAGCATGCCGGACATATTGCCGGTGAAGGGAACGTACTCCCCGCTCTTAATATCCCTGGCATAAACGCCCAAACGGTCCGCGTCGGGGTCGGTCGCCAGAATGATGTCTGCATCCTTCTCCTTGGCAAGCGCAAGCGCATAGGCAAAGGCGTTGGGATCCTCGGGATTGGGGTATGCAAGGGTAGTAAAATTGGGATCGGGCTTCTCCTGCTCGGGGACCACGTACACATGCTTGAAGCCAAGCTCCTTAAGAATGCGTCTCACGGGCACATTGCCGGTGCCGCACAGGGGTGTGTACACGATCTTGATATCGTCAGCCATCTCGGTGATCACATCGGGATGAATGATCTGCTTCTTAAGTTCTGCCATGTAGGCGTCATCGATCTCAGAACCGATCACGGTCACGAGACCTGCTGCCGCAGCAGCCTCCCTGTCCATGGTCTTCACGCTGTGGTAGTCGGTGATCGCCAGGACCTCGGAGATGATCTCCTTATCTCTGGGTGCGGTGATCTGCGCGCCGTCCTCCCAATAGACCTTGTAGCCGTTGTACTCGGGGGGATTGTGGCTTGCTGTCACAACAACACCTGCGGTACAGCCCAGCGTGCGCAGCGCAAAGGAAAGCTCGGGGGTAGGTCTTAAGGAGTCAAAAATATATGCCTTGATACCGTTTGCGGCAAGGCAGAGTGCGGTCTCTGCAGCAAACTCGGGGGACATGCGGCGGGAATCATAGGCGATGGCAACGCCCTTGTCCTGTGTGCCCTGCTTTAAAATATAATTGGCCAGTCCCTGAGTTGCCTTGCGGACGGTGTAAATATTCATGCGGTTGGTGCCTGCGCCGATCACGCCGCGCAGACCTCCGGTGCCGAACTCCAGCTCTCTGTAGAAGCGGTCCTCGATCTCTTTTTCATCATTGCGGATCGCCAGCAGCTCGTTCTTGGTGTCGGCATCAAAGTAATCATCTTCGAGCCAGAATCTGAATGCCTCTAAATAACTCATGATCTGAATCCTTCCGGTTATAAAAGTTCTATTTGTCGACTCTTAAGGAAAAATCGCTTCTGTCCAATGAGAAGTTCACATTGTAGTAGGGATCGCCCTTCTCAAGGACTTCCTTCCACTTGTCGCGGAAGCGTGCGGATTCCCTGTCGTAGCGGGCTGCCTTCTCGCCGTTGTCGTCAAGACCTCTGGAGACGGACTCGTGATGGTAGAGCTCCGCAAAGGGAGTGAACACATTAAAGAGACCTTTCTCGCGAAGCTTCAGGCAGAAGTCCACATCGTTCAGTGATACCGCAAACTCCTCCTCAAGGCCGCCGACCTCGTCGAAGAGGGATTTTTTCACAAGGAGACATGCTCCGGTCACCGCGCTGACATTCTGGGCGTAGCAGAGACGGCCCATGTAGCCTAAGTTGTTGCGGTGCTGCTTGTAGTGGGTGTGACCCGCGGTTCTGTGCGCGCCCAGGCCCAGCACAACGCCTGCGTGCTGAATGGTGCGGTCCGCGTAGTAGAGCTTGGCACCTACCGCGCCCACATCCTCTCTCTGCGCGTACATCAGAAGCTCCTCCATCCAGTTGACGGTGATCACCTCTGTGTCGTTGTTCAGAAGCAGGATGTACTCGCCCTCCGCGTAGGAAGCGCCCAGATTATTGATTGCGGAGTAGTTGAAGTCTCCGCTGTAGAAAACGATCTTCACCTTGCCATCAGCGCTGACTGCCACTCTGTCTGCAAGGGTGTTCTTCTTAGCCCCGTCGATCTTAGAGTTGACCTCATCAACACCGGTGCCCAGAAGCTCGGCATAGTAGGCTGCGATCTCGGCAGTCTCGCTGTTGTTCTCCACCACAACGATCTCATAGTTGTCGTAGGTGGACTTCTCGAAGATGGAGCCGATGCAGCGCTTTAAGTCGTCCGCGTGATCCTTGTTGGGGATCAGAATCGTGATCTTGGGATTGCCCAGAACCTTGTAGCGGATGCGGAAGATCGTCTCAAAAGCTCTGGTGCTGGTGATCTCAAAATGGTCGAAACCGTGCTTGGTAAGGTGCTCTGCCACAGCGCCCTTGGCCGCCCGGATCGCGTAGGGCTTGGCCTCGATGCCGCTTGCCACGCTGCCCGCATGACTTCTCCAGTAGTACATCAGTCTGGGCACGTGTACGATCTTTTTTGCATTGTCGGTGAGGCGCAGGATCATGTCGTGGTCCTGGCTGCCGTCGAATTTGGGGCGGAACAGCTCGCTGCCGTCAAGAAGCGTTCTTGCAAAAACGCTGAAGTGGCAGATGTAGTTGTTCGCTCTTAAATTATCCGGAGCGTAGTCCGGCTTGAAATGCATGGTGAGCATCTTGTTGATGTCGCCATCCTTGAAAGTAGTCTCGTCGCAATAAATGTAGTCCGCGCCCTGCTCGTTGATGGCCTGTACATAGGCAAAAAGAACGGAGGGGTGCAGAATATCGTCATGGTCGAACAGACCGATATACTCGCCTGTTGCCATGGTCAGGCAGGCATTGGTGTTGCCCGCAATGCCCTCGTTGCGCTCAAGCTTCTGATAGAGGATACGGCCGCCGGAGCGTGCTGCGTACTCATTGCAGATGCCGCCCACGTAAGCGTGTTCCTCGTCGGAGCCGTCCGCAAGGCACAGTTCCCAGTTCTCATAGGTCTGATTCACAACCGAGTCGATCATCTCGATCAGGAAATCTCTGGGGGTGTTGTAGAGGGGCACCAGAATACTGATGCGCACCATGCGGGGAAAAACAGTCTCGCGCTCGATCTTTGCCTGCTCCTCTGTGGGGAAGCTGTCGGTGCCGAAATGACGCATTGCTTCTCTCTCTCGCTTCTTGTAATCGATCTTGGAGATCACGCCTCTCACGCCGCCTAAGTTGACCAGACGGTCCTTCTGACGGATGGCAAAATGCAGCGCGTCACGGGCAGGCTTTGAGGCCTTCCACAAGGGGTTATTCTTGATGCGGGCCATCTTCCATTCCAGTTCCTCATTCTTGGCCTCCAGGTCTGCGATCCTGGCTGCAAGGTCTGCATTTTTGATATGTTCCTGCTCGTAAGCTTCCTTAAAATCCATAGTTCCTCTTCTCCGTGCTTAAAGCACGTTTTTTTATTCATGATCGCCCTTCCGGGCATGAATCGTCATGTCTGCTGCCTGCATTCTTCCCGTCAGGGCTGTCAGGCATTTGTCCCGTCGGCGGGCTGTCCGGCTTTCTTCCTGCAGGCACGCTGTCAGGCATTTGTCCTGCCTGCGTTCACGGGTTCTGTCTTATCGGTCGTTCACCCATGCATGCTGACCTGTGTCAGCTCGTAAAGCTTCAGTCCGGTGACACGGTTCACTGCTGCCGCGCCGACCTTCACCTCCCGAAGCAGAGAAGCGTCCTCGGGCAGTTTGAAGCAGAAGCCGCAAAGACCCACATTTTTCTGGTCGGGCAGATTGTCTGTAAGATCGGGTCTGTACTGTCCCTCCACGGGGTAAGCGTAGACTCTGTCCTCCCTGTACAGGAGCACTTCCTTCCTGTAGCAGGCATTGTCGTCGCCGAGCACCACCGCATAGCCCTTCAGGAATCCGTCCCTGAATTCCTCCACGTTGACCATCAGGCAGGGATCCATGCGATATCCGCTCACATCGATGCGCTCGGGCATGTAATTCATCTCCTGAGGCACATTGCGCGCCGTCACAAAGGCGGGGCGGATCCTCACGGCGGAGCTGTCCCTGGCCAGCAGATCGTTAAAATAAGGGTCTCTGCGCGAGAATTCCGGATGTCTCTTACGAAGGACCTCCAGCTCTCCCAGCAGTCTCTTCACCTTCTCTTCGGAGGCGCCGTCGTTGCCGCGGCTCAGGGACTCATGATGATATGCATAAGCCTCGTTGTCGCACACGTTAAAATATCCCCTCTCACAGAGGGCGTAGCCAAGTGCCACGTCATTAAAGGCCACCTTCAGCTCCTCGGGGAAGCCGCCGGCCTCGTAAAATTTCTTTTTCTCAATGACGATGAGTGCCGCAGTCGCCGCAGTCACGTTTCTGGTGCCGCGGTTGGCTCTGAAATAGTGCTCCTCGCTGTCCGATAAGAACTGCATCTTGTGAACAGGTCCCGAGGGCAGGCTTGTGATGCCCGCATGCTGGATCTTGTCGCTTCCCGGGTAAAAGAGCTTCACGCCCACCTCGCCGGTGTAATCCCTCGATGCAAGGGATGCCAGCATCGGAAGGTGAGTCTCGGTCACAACTTCCACGTCATCGTTTAAAAATACAAGCACATCCGTCTTTGCCGCAAGGGCGCCTCTGTTGCACATCTTGGAGAAGTTAAACTCCATGGGCTCATAGAGGTAGCGGACGGGGTGCGGATAGGCTGCCGCCATTGCCGCAATTGCCTGTCTGTTTGCCTCATCGCTTCCGTTGTCAACGATGATGACCTCAAACCGGGCGTTCTCACACGCTTTGTCGAGAGATTCCAGGCAGAATGCCAGAAGCTCCGCGTGGTCCTTGGAGGGAATGATCACAGAAAAAGCAGGAGCAGTCAGCTCGGTCTTCACCGAATCGGGCTCCTCCATATAGCGCTTGATCGTCTCCTCACTGTCGCAGGAAAAAAGAATTCCCTGCACATGTCCGATGCTGTCGGCACCCTGACGATAGCCGCCGCAAATATGTGCCAGGCGGCGCACAAAGGCTCTGTAGCCCTCATCAAAGGTGTCTGTCATAATATATCCTCTTGCCTTTGTCTCCTCAGTCGAAGATAAGGCAAGGTATTTTTGTCCCTCTTCATCTGCCGCAAGCAGATCTTTTCTCACAACGAGAGTGCTTCCGAAATAGAAGGCATAGTCCAGAAGATCGGGTGACCAGTCGGGCTTAAACCAGGGGGCAGTGCGCTCCGCGCCTGCTGCCGCATCCTCGTCTCCGTACAGAAGCTGCACTTCGGGGTGCTCTGCAAGGAAGTGCTCGATCTGCCAAAGCGCACAGGGAGCAAGGCGGCCGCACGCGCCCGCAAACAGCACATAGTCCCCATCTATCCGGGTCTTGCTCTGCGCCTCATCCCGCTCAGGAATTGCTGCCTCTCTCTGCCCGATCCACTCACTGTAGCTCATCGTCCGCTCTGCCAGGCGCTTCTCGTAGGCGCGGTCCTCGCGGGCGATCAGAGCATTTTTTACCAGGTCCTTAATACTCATTTTGCTCCTAATCAGGGTTGATGATTCTAAAAAATCTTCCTGACCGCACCTGCCATGGCCTGTGCCACCGGCATGGAGAGTCTGTCGATCTGCAGTCTGACGTGCAGTACATTCTCCGCCCTGCGGTTCAGATCTTCAATGTGAAGATTGATGTTGGGATCCTCCGTTGCAAAAACAGCGCCGGGCAGATCGCCCGCTGCCGCCTTGTCGGCAGGCAGAAGCTTGCCGTTTACCGTGAGCATCCTGCGTTTCTCGATGGGGATGCGCTCCCCGTTAAAGGTAAGTTCCGCAAACTTCACCGCACAGGGGAAGCTCGCAGGGTCGATGCGCAGATCGTGCACGTTGCCGCTCACTGCGATGTCGCACTCGATCAGCCCGTTTTCTACATAAGCATCGTTTACAAAATAGGAATTCTCCTCGCTGTAGCCCTCGCCGCAGTTCTCGTAGATCTGCACTCTGCGCGCAAGGTCTTCCGCCTCCGCCGCGCTTCTGTCGGGGGTGATGATACGGCGGCCTAAGTTGTTGCGCAGTTCGCTCATCACAAGTCTGTCGCCTGTGACGCTCTTCTGGAACTTGCGCTCCTTCTCTCTGTAGTCCTCCGCCTCCTCGGGAGTGATGTGTAATTTCTGAAGGATCTCCTCAAGGGGAAGCTTCTCTCTGCGGGAGTCCTCCAGGATATAGCAGTAAATAGCCCTGAAGGCTAATTTTTTCACCTCAATGGTCTGCTCCACCGTCCACTCATAATCGATGAGGGTCCAGGTGTCGCCGTCCACAAGAATGTTGGAAAAGATCATGTCAAAGTCCGCAACAGGCTCCTCAGCACGGTAGCTGATGCGGTCCAGGAAATCGTCAAAAAGTCTGTGGAAGCCCTCGATATCGCCCTTATTAAGGCACTCGTCCATCAGCTCTGACAGAGGACGTCCGGGAATGTATTTAAGGTCTGCGTAGACCTGACCGTTCTCCTCCACAACTGTGCAGGGATCGATGGCAAGTCTGCCGCCCTCAAAGCGCTTGCTTAAGAGCTCATAAACCTTGCCCAGGTTGCGCACATGTCCGACAGCCTCAGCGGTCATAGGGTATTTGCGCACATATGTGACACCATTGTCAGTTGTTCCGATCTCGGTGCGAATCGCATACTCCGCACGGCGCTCGTTGGAATATCTTGCGTAGTCCACGGGAAGTTCGCCGCCGATCACAGCCACATAAGAGTTGGCAAAAACAGGGAACAGTCCGTCGCGCACCATTCCGTCGAAGGCATTCCTCTCATCGAAGAGGAGCATGCGGTCGCGGTCAAAATTGCGCATGTTGTTGGACAGCTCGCCCTTGCCGGGGAGTCTCTTGTCGCTGTAGACGCTGGTCATGAACTTGTAGTCGGGGTAGGGATAATAGAAGTGGTACTCATTCGCACCGCAGGCTCTGAAGATCTCCTCCAGGCCGTTTTTGCTGAAGGTGCGGACATAACCGCCGTCGGGATAGCTCTCGATGCCTGAAAAATAGGTGCCCAGATGATCCTCTGTGCAGCCCGCAAAATACTTCAGGCCGTATTTGTTCTCAATTGCAATGACCACTCTGCCGCCCTCTTTCAGGTGGGACAGAAGGCCTTTTAAAAAGTCCTCGAAGGGATGCTCGCCGCCGATGTAGCTGATGCCGTACTCGAAGACGCCGATCAGGAAGATATAATCGTAATCGCGGGGAAGTGTGGGCTCAATGTCCTTGTAGTTGCCCACGCAGATGGTCACATTGTCGCACTCGGAGTGTCTGTAGGCATTGATGGTGCTGCGTCTCTTGGAGAGGTCCACGCCTGTCACGCTGCCCGCTCTTCTTGCCAGAGAGCCGGTGATGGCACCGCAGCCGCTGCCAACCTCAAGGACCTTCATATCCTTAGTAAGGGGCACCCAGTCCACGATATTCTCGCGCAGTGCGGAGAGATGGTAGAGAATGGGCCACTTGTTGCGCTCCTCGATGACCGCAGGATATTCTACGGCAGAGAGGTCTCTGGTGATCTGAAGAAGTTCATCCTCCACATCGCCGTCGCTGTAGTAGTCCTCGCCGGGGTACTTGGAAAGATCCAGGCAGACCTTGCCGATATATTCTTTTTCACTCTTCTCGCGCTGCTTGTACATCGCATTTTCCCTTCGTGATCTGTTAACTTGCTGCTTATTATATATGTCTTGTCTCGGCCGCCCGGATGCCTCACGTCTGTCTCTGCATCGTCATCCTGCGTTTCCTCGCCCAAGTTTACTCCGCGTCCTTCACAACGACCTCGGAGTCCATATCGTAGTAGCCGACGGTGTTCTTGTCGGATACTACCGTGATGTTGATCGCATCATAGAGTCTGTGGTAGACTGTGAAATTCTCGCCCTCATAGCCGGTTACGCCGAAGCTTAACAGATACTCGCCGCCCTGCAGGCTCATCTTCTGGCGGAAGGTGACATCCTTGGCTTGTCCCTTAGACGCACTGTCGAGGAAGGAGCGCTCGATCATGGAATTGGTACCTGTGATCTCGGTTCCGCGGACATTTTTGAAGGAGAGAGCAAAAATAGGTGCCGGCACATCGTCGGTAAACTTCACCTTCATGTGCACGGTAAATTCGCTTCCCTTGATGATCGCGTTGGTGCGCACGCCTCTGTCGTCGGTGATGTAGCTCTCAACGATGGAAGCCCTGCCGTTGCCGTACTCCAGCGCGTCGGGATTCTTGCCGGCGGTGTCTCTGATAAATGCCTCGTTGGCATTGTCGTTCTCGTCGGGCAGTTCATACTGTCCCACCAGCACGCGCTTGTAGGCGTCGATCATCTCCTTGGGCTCGCCCTCGCCGAGGAGCTTACCCTGATTTAAGAGAAAGACTCTGTCGCAGTACTTGCTGATACTGCTTAAGTCATGACTTACAAAGACGATGGTCTTGCCCATCTCCTTGAATTCTTCAAACTTATGATAACACTTGGCCTGGAAGAAGACATCGCCCACGGAGAGGGCCTCATCGACGATGAGGATCTCGGGATCGATATTGATCGCCACGGCAAAAGCCAGCCGCACGAACATGCCGCTGGAATAAGTCTTCACAGGCTGGTACACATAATCGCCGATGTCCGCAAACTCTAAGATCTGAGGAAGTCTTTCATCGATCTCCTTCTCGGAGAAGCCCATCATGGTACCGTTTAAGTAGATATTTTCTATGCCGTTGTATTCCTGATTAAAACCGGCACCCAGCTCTAAGAGCGCGGAGATGCGGCCGTTGATGGCCACATCGCCCTCTGTGGGGTTCAGTACGCCGGTAATGATCTTCAAAATAGTGGATTTGCCGGAGCCGTTGGTACCGATGATACCCACGGTCTCTCCGGTGTAGATGTTCATGCTCACGTTGTCCAAAGCGCGGTGCACCTTGTAACTGCCCTTGCCGATTCCGAAGGCATCCTTCATGCGGTCCTGGGGCTTGTCGTAGAGCTTGTAGATCTTGGTGATATTGTTGACGCTGATCGCGCATTCTTTCTTGTTCATGGATCCCCCCACCTTACAAAACGTCCGCAAAATGTACCTTCAGGCGCTTGAACACCAGAGTTCCCAGGCCAAAGAGCACAACAGTCACGATCCAGAAGTACATGGTCGAGAAGAAATCCTCGAAGAACCAGCTGCTTCCGTAGATGGAGCTGCGGTAACCGTTTACGATATATACTAAGGGGTTCAGCTTCAGAACAGCCACCCATCTGCCGCCCAGACTGTTGATATCCCAGAGGATGGGGGTCGCCCACATACCGATCTGAAGCAGGATATTGATGATCTGGGACAGATCTCTGAAGAATACGACCACCGCACAGGTGGTGTAGCTCAGTGCCAGCACAAAGATGAAAAGGCAGAAGCTGTAATAAAACAGCTGCAGTGTGTGAAGATTCGGCAGATAGCCGTAAAGAGCTGCCACCACAAGAAGCACTACCATGAAAAATGCATGGATGAACAGTGCTGCAATGATCTTGATGATGGGCAGGATACTGATCTTAAAAACAACTTTTTTGACCAGATAATTGTACTCCATCAGGGCGTTGGTACCGTGGTTCAAGGCTTCGCTGAAGAAAAACCAGGGAACCAGACCCGCTGTCAGGAAGAGCACGAAGGGCACGTCCTGGGTACGGGAGAGGCCGGGCATCAGCTTGTCGAAGACGATGTAGTACATGACTACGGTCACGACAGGCTGGGCCATTGCCCAGAGAGAGCCTAAGTAGGAGCCGGCATAACGCTTCTTAAAATCGTTTTTTGCCAGCTTCCAGATCAGATGTCTGCTCTGGAAGAGCTCCGCGGGGAGTACCGTCAGCTTGTCATATAATTTTGCAAAAGCGATGCAGGCGAAAAAGATCACGCCGCAGGAGATCGCCTTCTTCAGAAGTTCCTCCTGCGCATCCGCCCCGGGATTGTTGTGAAAAACAATGATTCCCGCCAGGATCACGGCAACCAGCACAAACAGTGAGATTCCCGCCTTTTTGCTTATTTTCATGTTCCTGTTACCTTTCCGGATACTTTACTTGGACTGTTCCTTCTCCTGCAGATACTCTGCAAGACCGCCCCACTTCTTGTCCTTGTCGGAGAGATTTAATACCATGCCCTCCTCGATGGGCCAGTCGATGCCGATGGCAGGGTCGTCGTAGCGAAGTCCGCCCTCATCGTTGGGATGATAGAAATCGGTACACTTGTAGCAGAACTCCGCATAGTCGGAGAGCACAAGGAAGCCGTGTGCAAAATTCTTGGGGATGAAGAACTGCTTCTTGTTCTCCTCGGTGAGAAGTACGCCGAACCACTTGCCGAAGGTCTCGGAACCTTCTCTCAAGTCTACAGCCACATCAAACACCGCGCCCTTGATCACGCGCACCAGCTTGTCTTGGGGAAACTCCTTCTGGAAGTGAAGACCGCGCAGAACGCCCTTGGAGGATGCGGACTGATTGTCCTGCACGAACTCCTGGGGAATGCCTGCAGCGTTGTAGTCATTCCAGTTGTAGGTCTCCATAAAATAACCTCTTGCGTCGCCGAACACAGTAGGGGTAATGATCTTTAATCCTTCGATTTCGCAGGTTTCAACAGTAATTTTGCCCATAAGGCACCATCCTTCCCCGGTTTACAGACCGTTTGCAACTTCTACGAGATATTTACCGTAGTTGGTCTTCATCAGGGGCTCAGCCAGCTTCAGAAGCTGCTCCTTGTCGATAAAGCCTCTCTTGAATGCGATCTCCTCGATACAGGAGATGTACAGACCCTGTCTCTTCTGGAATGCAGCCACGAAGTCTGCAGCGTCGAGAAGGGCGTCATGGTTGCCGGTGTCGAGCCATGCAAAGCCGCGTCCGAGGGTCTCGACCTTCAGGGTGCCTCTGCGCAGGTACTCGTTGTTGATGCTGGTGATCTCGATCTCGCCTCTTGCGGAAGGCTTAACGTTCTTGGCGATCTCAACTACGTCGTTGTCGTAGAAGTACAGGCCGGGAACTGCGTAATTGCTCTTGGGATGCTCGGGCTTCTCCTCGATGGAGAGTGCGTTGCCGTTCTCGTCGAACTCAACCACGCCGTACTCTCTGGGGTCGCGTACATAGTAGCCGAAGATGGTTGCGCCGCTTGTGCGCTCAGCCGCATTTTTCAGCACTCTGGAAAAGCTCTGTCCGTAGAAAATATTGTCGCCGAGGACTAATGCAACATTGTCGTCGCCAATGAACTCCTCACCGATGATAAACGCATCGGCAAGTCCTCTGGGGTACTCCTGAACAGCGTAGCTCATCTTCATGCCGAGCTGGCTGCCGTCGCCGAGGAGCTCCTCAAAAACAGGCAGGTCTCTGGGAGTGGAGATGATCAGCACCTCTCTGATTCCTGCAAGCATCAATGTAGAAAGCGGGTAATAGATCATGGGCTTGTCGTACACAGGCATGATCTGCTTGGAGATCGCCTTGGTCAAAGGATACAGTCTTGTACCTGAGCCTCCCGCCAAAATAATTCCCTTCATGGTTAAAATCCTCCTCAAATGCCCGTATTTTACGGGCTTCTTATTTACACCGAATGGGAACGACGCGGGCCGTTCCCATTAAAGTCATTGGTACTTATTACTGCTCCTTGTACATCTCGGCATAATACTTCTGGTAATCGCCGCTTGTAACATTGCGCATCCACTCTTCGTTCTCGAAGAACCATGCGATGGTCTTGCGGATACCTTCCTTGAACATGGTCTCGGGCTCCCAGCCGATCTCAGCCTTGATCTTGTCGGGCGCGATCGCATATCTTCTGTCGTGGCCCTTGCGGTCCTCAACGTAGGTGATCAGATCCTTGGTCACATAAGCCTTGCGGGGATCGTTCTCGGGAAGCATATCCTGCAGAGTCTCGATGATCAGGTTGACGATCTCGATGTTGCGCTTCTCATTGTGTCCGCCGATGTTGTAGGTCTCGAACAGTCTGCCCTGCTCCATGACCATATCGATCGCCTTGGCATGATCCTCAACATATAACCAGTCACGTACGTTTCTGCCGTCACCGTAAACAGGGAGCTTCTTGCCCTGAAGCGCATTGTTGATGATCAGGGGGATCAGCTTCTCGGGGAACTGGTAAGGGCCGTAGTTGTTGGAGCAGTTGGTGATGTTTGCAGGGAAATGATAGGTATCCATATAGGATCTTACCAGCATGTCGGAGCTTGCCTTACTTGCGGAGTAAGGGCTGTGAGGCTGGTAAGGAGTGGTCTCATAGAAAAAGGCATTGTCGTCATCGGGCAGAGAACCGTACACCTCATCGGTGGAAACATGCAGGAACTTCTTGTCAGCGGGGTAGCTTCCGTCGGGCTGCTCCCATGCTGCTCTTGCGCTGTTGAGCATTACTGCGGTACCGAGCACGTTGGTCTGAACGAATACTTCGGGGTTGCGGATACTTCTGTCAACGTGGCTCTCTGCTGCGAAGTGAACGACTCTGTCGATCTCGTTCTCGGCGAAGATCTTGCCGATCGCTTCCTTGTCGCAGATGTTTGCGCGAACAAAGCTGTAATTCTCAAGGTTCTCAATATCCTTCAGGTTCTCAAGGTTGCCTGCGTAGGTCAGCGCGTCCACATTGATGATGCGGATCTGGTCGCCGTATTTTTTCAGCATGTAGTGAATGTAGTTGGAACCGATGAAACCGGCACCGCCTGTCACAAGATAAGTTCTCATAGGTTAAAACCGCCTTTCTCTAAAAACATCGTTAGGTACCCGCCCGGTTACGCGCGGTCTCCGGGCAGGGATATTTATTAAAACATAGCATCAAACACGGTCAAAATGGGCCGTTCGTTGATTATACGTACTTTTTGCGGGATTATTTGCCGCTGATCAATAGCCGAGGTAGCTTAAGTTCAGGTCTACGTCGCCCTTGATGCCGTTGATGCGGCCGGTGGACTTGTACTGCCAGATGTCGTATCTGCCGGTGTAGCTTACGCTGGAAGCATACTGTGCAAGCCAGATCTTGTAGGAACCCAGCTGTCCTGCGTCGATCTTCTCGGAGAACCAGGTCTTGTTGGCGTAAACGCCTGCGGTGTAGCCCTCATTCTGAATGGTCTGACAGAATGCCTTGCAGACTGCGGTTCTGGTGTCCTTGTCGATCTTGTCGCCTCGTCCGCCGCTGGGCTCAACGTCCAGGAAAACGGGGAAGGAGAGCTTGTAGCCTCTGATCTTCTCCAGGACGAAGGATGCCTCGTAGACAGCCTCGACCTCATTCACGGCCTGAGTGTAGAAGTATACGCCCACCTTGATGCCTGCGTCCTGCGCACCCTTCATGTTGGCAGCGAACTTGGAATCCTCGATCAGGGCACCCTGAGTGGATCCGCGATAGCCGCAGCGGATGATCGCATAGTTGACGCCTGCGTTCTTGACAGCCTTCCAGTCGATGTCGCCGTTCCACTTGGAAACGTCGATACCTAAGGAACCGTTGCCGCTCACCAGATATCCTTCATCGTTGAAGGTGTATCTTGCACCCTGGATGACCTGGTCGCCGGTGACCTTGGCTCCGGTGGAGGTAAAATAGTATACCTTGCCGTCGATGGTCTGCCAGCCGGTGTACTTCATCGCGCCCTTCACGAAGAACTTCTCTGCGGTGTAGTAGTCGGCGTAAACTGCCTCGCGGTATGTATTGTTCTCATAGACGTAGATCTGATTGTTCTTCTCGTCCTTGAGCTTGGTGGTCTTGTCGTCCTTCGCACCCTTCTTGACGGTCAGTGCGCAGGTGGTCTTCAATTCGTCCGCGCCGTCGATGCACTTGAGCATCAGGGTTACGGTACCTTCCTTGATACCGGTCACGGTGATCTCGGTGCCGTTTGCCTTGGCGGTAGCGATATTGGCATCCGCAGTCTCTGCAAGAACCACTGCGGTAGAGCCTGTGTTGGTCAGAGTAGCCTTCAGTACCAGAGGAGTGCCGATGTAAACGGTTGCGGTATCCTTCTCTAAACTGATGGCCTTCTTGCCGGTAACCTTGACATTGATGACTGTCTTGGCCTCGGTCTTCTCGGTGCCGTCCTTGTAGTTGACGGTAACGGTAACTGTGGTGGATCCTGCTGCCAGACCCTTGATGGTCAGCTTGCCGTCGGTCTCATCCAGAGACACGCTTGCGATCTTGTCATCAGCCACGGTAAGGGAGCTCATCTTCTCCTTCTCAGCCTTAAAGCCGGTTGCGGTGAGCTGGACCTTCTTCTCAG
This sequence comes from Acetatifactor sp., assembly GCA_045643625.1. Taxonomy (GTDB): domain Bacteria; phylum Bacillota; class Clostridia; order Lachnospirales; family Lachnospiraceae; genus Acetatifactor. Next base: position 14,900 of record JAZULD010000095.1, read on the forward strand.
CGCCCACAGCGATCTCAACGTCGGAAGGATCTGCGGTCAGAGTGCCTGCGACGAGTTCTTCTGCGGTAACGGTGACGCTGCAGGTACCGGACAGTACCTCTTCACCTGAAGTGCCCGCGTCGCTTCCGCTGACATCCTCGCTCTTTTTCACCTTCATCTCGAAGGAGATCATAGCGGTTCCTGCTGCAAGACCCTTGATCTTCGCCTTGCCGCCGTCGCCGTCGACACTGACGATCTTGGAATCGGAGGTCTTCCAGGTATATTCACCCTCAACATCGTTGCCGTCGTCGTCCACGCACTTTGCGGTCAGCTCATAGGTGCCGTTCACGGTCAGCTTGACGGTGGAATCGGAAAGGGAAGACTTGTATGCGGTCTTCTTCGCATCCTGCGCCGCAATAGCCTTGGCAGGATCGGGGATGGTGCTCTTTAAGACCTCGGTGTAGGAGTTGGCAACCGAGGTGCTCTCCACCCACTCAACGGTATCCTTCAGAGTGGATTCCACTGTGGTCTCGTTCTTCTTGGTATCCTCCTTGGCAGCGTTGACCTCGCTCTCCTTCTTGATCTCGCTTGCCACATCGACCTTCTTGTAGGCGATATCCTTCAGGACCTCAACGGTCTTGGAACTGCCGGGAAGCTGGTAGGTCGCGTAGCTCTCACTGAGCTCGTTCAGAGTGATCTTATACTTGCCGGGAGTGATTCCGGACTTATAAATGATGCCGTCCTTATCATCATCGGTCCAGGTATCGGACTTGCCGTCAGGCTTAACAACAGCGATACTGAAGGGCACGTTGGCGATCAGCTTGCCTGTCTTCTGATTGATCATCTTGATCTTTAAGTCCTTCTGGACGGAAGTGGTATCGATGGCCACGGTTACGGTCTTCTCGATCTCTTTTTCCTTGTAGGGCTCTTTCTCGGTGGGAGCGGGAGTCACCTTGGCAAGTTCCTCGGCTGCTCTCTCGTCCTCCAAGAGCTTATTCGCAATGTTCTCAAGTCCCTGTGTGCCGACCAGGTCCAGATCGCCCAGCTGCTTGCCCACATCGGCAAAAGAGGACACCTGATCGTTCAGGCCTCTGTTCTGGAAATAACGCACACCCACAAAAACAAGCAGTGCGATCACCACCAGACCTGCGGCGCAGTTCACCAGATCCATGGGACGGATGCCTCTCTTCTCGCGGGGCTGTGCGGGAGCATGCTTTCTCTCGGGTGCATACTCTCTTTCGCGTGCATATTCTCTCTCGTGCACGGGGGCGTACTCTCTCTCGGGCGCACGTCTTCTGTCGTAGTCGTCCTCCGGATATTCCTCGGGGTACTCCTCGTCTGCGGGCTCCTCATCGGCATACTCATCCTCAGGGTATTCCTCTTCGGCGTACTCCTCTGCGTACTCGTCAGCGTACTCTTCGTCTGCGAGCTCCTCTTCGGCGTACTCATCCTCAGGATATTCCTCTTCAGCGTACTCCTCTGCGAGTTCTTCCTCTGCATACTCGTCAGCATACTCTTCGTCGACGTATTCCTCTTCGGCATACTCCTCGTATTCTGCCTCGTCCCTGTCGTAATCATCCTCGGCGTACTCATCTTCGCGCCGATATCTGTAATCATAATCGTCCCTGCGGTCTCTGCCGCGGCGGGGCTCATCGTAATTTCTTCCGGCCATTTTCTTCTCCATTCAGAGCATATAACAATCATTTGGGGAGCTGTGAACGCACTTCCCCATCATCCATTACAATCCGTAATATTATAACATTCGGGCACATCTTCTTCAAGGTGTATCAGCATTTCTTCATAATTTCTTAAATTTTATCTTCAATTTATGAAGGTTTTCTTAAACCCGCTTTTTTACGCCGCAATCTGTGGACTTTTACCCCGAAAAATAGTAAAATTGATTATCATCCGAACAATTTATGTAAGGTTCAGAGAGGTATTATGAACAGACAGAACGAATTTGACAGAGACCGTTCCGAAGAGATCGAAGAGCTTCGCGACGATTTCGAAGATATGACAACAGAATACACCGATCCGGGTCCCGAGGATGCCGAGAGCACTCCCGCGAAGCCGGACGCTTCCCCGAAGGAGACCGCTTCCGATGAGGATGACGATCTCACTTATCTGGACGACAGCTTCTACGAGCAGGAGGAATACGAGGACGATTACTATGAGGATCCTCCAAAAACTCTTGTCTCCCGCATTTTTAACATCCACACCGCCCTTCTGGCAGTGCTGCTTGTCTGCGGTATCGGCATCTTCCTTGCTCTGCACAACTTTGGTGTGCGCATCGACCAGGACGATCTGCCCGACAACGCATCCACCGAGTACACCGACAAGCTGGACATGATCCTGCCCCTGCTTGACGCAGACGGCAAGCGTGTGGACAGGGATGTGGACACCATCGTCTGCTTCGGCAATGCGCCTTTTGCGGATGACCGCGATTCCGCCGACGGTCTGTGCAACATGATCGCCGAGGCGACCGGCGCCACCGTTTACAACTGTGCGGTCACCGGCAGCTACATGGCAGCCCAGAGTCCTTACTACAATCCCGGCGAGGAGCCCATGGACGCCTACACCCTCTACTGGCTGGTCACTCTGGCGGCTAGAGGTCCCATCGAACACTACTATCCTCAGGCTGAAGAGAATCTCGGTGACGCAACTCCCATCGACGGTCACGAGGTTGCCGAGACCATCAAGAGCATCGACTGGTACGATGTGGATGTGGTGACCATCATGTACGATGCGACCGACTATCTGCTGGGCCACATGATGTACAGCGATGAAAACAACACCGACATCGAGCAGTTCACCGGCAATCTGGAGGCAAGTATTGAGCTTCTCCAGCTGGCATACCCCGATATCCGCATCATTGTCATGTCCCCCACATACGCTTTTGCTGTGGAGGAGGACGGCAGCTATGTCTCCAGCGATATGAAGCGCTTCGGACAGGATGTTCTCTCCACCTACTCCATCAAGGAGTACCAGTCAGCCGCAGAACACGGTGTGACCTTCCTGGATCACCTCTACGGCACCGTCACCGAGGAGAACGCAAGAGAGCTCCTCTCCGACAACATCCACCTGAACCAGGCAGGCCGCAAGGCAGTTCTGGACAGATTCCTGTACGCGCTGAACTTCTACAAGAACTAAGCGCCCGGGCACGCGCAGTCGGGACATGCATCCCGCGCAAAAACAATTACACATTTAAATTTACGCATTAAAAAAGTCGATCCTCGCGATCGACTTTTTTTGTTGCTCGTTATTCATTTTCGGTGAAAACCCATCTTCCGCAAGCGTCTCGCAGGGATCTTCACTATGACCGCTCCGCCGGCGATACGCTCTTCCGCTTACGCCGCGGGTCCGTCGCCTGCTTCCGGCTCCTCCTCGCCCGGCATGACCGTGCTGAAGTTCTGGGTCTTATCGATGTAGATATTGTAGCCCTCGATGGTATCGAAGAGCTCGTAACCGTAGTCCAAGAAGCTGCCGCGTGTCTCTTTATCCTCGGCAATGATCAGGTAGTGACAGCCGCGCTCTTTTGCCATATACACAAGGTCTGCCACCTTCAGTTCCTCCGCCTGCATTGCCACATTCATCTCGTCGTAGACGCCCATCAGCACCTCACGGCCGTAGGGCATGCAGATCAGGGGGCTGTACTGGCGCACATAGACTAAGAATTCCTCGGGGAAGGCCGCCATGACCTCACGTCCCTCGATCTTGATGGCGTCGCAGATGCGGACCACCTTCTTGGGCACGTGGTAGATGGTTTCCGCGCGGGTAAACAGCGGATTCACGTAGACCAGATGTCCGGAGATCAGGATCAGGAAGATCATCACCGTTCCGAAGATCACTCTTGTCCTGCCCCGCAGCTGCCTGTAAATGTTCACCAGTCCGAAGGCGATGACCACACTCATGGGCAGAAGCCAGCAGAGGCGGAAGTAGATCTCATTGCCCACCAGTCTCGTGAAAATGCCTCCGAACAGCGGATTGAAAAAAAGCAGAAGCACCACGATGGGCAGGTAGATGAACAGGATCCTCACGGGCTTTCGCTTCTCGTGGACGAAGAGGTAGATCAGCGCCACCAGAAACCAGATCACGAGGAGTCCGGTACCCATATACTTTTGAAAAACCTGTGCAAAATCAAACCATAGCATACAAGTCGTTCCTCACTAACCTAAAACAAAATACAGTACCGCCAGTGCTGCCGGAATCACGCAGCAGGCCGCCAGAACGGGCAGCAGGCTCCATTTTCTGTAGCTGATCGCAGCAAGCAGTCCGGTGATGCCGAGCAGCATGCAGGTCAGCACGCTTCCCAGCGTGGAGCAGAGGGTTCCGCTGACCATGGTCAGTCCCAGAAGGACCACCGTGTTAAAGCCTGCGCGCTCTCCTCTCTGCATCCTCTCAAGAAGCTGCAGGAGCATCAGAAACAGGAAGGGCAGCACAATATCCGCAAGCACCGCCTTGCCCTGGGTGGTGCGCACCAGCAGGAAATTCTCGGCAGTGTACAGGGAATAGCCTCCCCACATCACAAGCAGGGAGATCAGGATCATAAACAGGGGCAGATTCTTCGTCTTGTCCTCGATCAGTTTTTCACCCAGGAGATAAAAGATCGCATAGGCCATCAGGATCAGCACCGGGGGCACCAGCACCTGACCCACGATCACGGGGTGAATACAGGAGATCTTGGCAAGGTAGGCCAGCCAGATAGGGAAGGGAGCCAGTCCGTGGCGGGCATCTAACAGAGTCTCGCCGCCGGTGTAGGGCAGCTTGCAGTACATGGTGTCCGCGTCCACCGTAATGGTTGCGGTTCCGATATAGAAGGCGTCGTCACCCTCCTCATAGGCCATAAACAGCGTGAGCACCAGCTGCACGATCAGCAGCAGGGCAAAAACGACCCAGAGAAACATGACACGCTTGTCATTAAGTTTTTTACGCTTAAGCGGTGTGGGCTCATACTTGATGCGGCTGAAGCGATGCATGCCCACAAACAGGGCAAGCAGCACGATAAAACCTGCGTACAGGCTGTAGTAAGCCACAAAATCGCTGAAGGGAACATGTGTAAGGATCAGAGGCACGCACAGAACCTGAAAGCCCGCCCAGAGCAGCATCTGTCCGCTGACCCACTGAAACAGAAGGCCGGAGAAGCCCTTCTGCTCTTTTACAAATATACTTCCCGCGATCACGGGTACGATGATCAGCACAACGGCCGGCAAAAGCATTCTGAGATAGACAAAGAGCACGTTTCCTCCTTTCCGCCCTTTACAGGTCCTCTTTCAGACCGTACAGGAAGACCTGATAGTAGCTGTCCTGTGTGTAAAAAGGCTCTTCCCGCAGCAGGACCAGTCCCTGATCCTCCGCGTTGATAATATAGGCAGCCGACAGAATAAAGCGTCCTCCGAGGTCTCGAAGAGCCTGTCTGTCGATCCGATAGTCGTAAAAATAAAAGGTGTTGCGTTCCATGGTAAAATAGCCCGGGCACTCGCTTGTCACCAGGTAGCAGCGGTTGCCCCAGCCGTCAAAATAGTCCCTTAAGTAATCGTTTCGCTCAAGCTCCGGAGCAATGATCTTGCGGAACGCGTGCTTGTACTGAAGAGAATAGTTGTTGGAATAGCCATCCAGGCAGTAAAAACCGTTGTACAGTGCAGCCGCAGGGTCCATACCAAGGCTCACCGCACGGTAATCTTCTTTTGCAAGACCGAAGTTCTTCTCGATGTAGGCGTCCACCTGATCGAGCACGCCCAGCGCATAATAATCCCCGAAGGAGATCGCGCCGTATTCGGGGTTTCTCAGTCTCTGCACATTGGGCTTCAGGTTGCTGTCCACGAGCACCTGCACGCCGCATACTGCTGCCGCAGCCAGGCACATCGCCAGACAGGCGTATTTTAAAATTGCTTTTTTGCCGCCCTGCATTGTGAGGAGCAGTCCCCACGCACAGCCAAAGAGCAGATACCACAGACAGGGCATGAGCCACAGCAATCTGTTTAACTGAAAGGCACCGAGGGCCTGCAGTCTGCTTCGAAGTGCAATACCTGCAGCGCTTTCCCAGAGAGCGGATACTGCAGAGAAAATGACATTAATGTCAACAATCACCCAGCAGAGCGTGTAAAGCCGGCGCTGCGAAGGGTTAAGATCACCGCCGTTGTCCTTAAGAAGCAGTGCGCGAAGTCCAACCAGAAGAAGAACAACGGCCGTCACGCCAAGGAGCACGCCGTGATGGTCGATACTGTGCTCAGCGCCCGTAAGCATACCCTGAGAGAAGGACTCCATGAAGCCCGCGGGATACAGCACATACTCCGCTTTATGAGAGATCTCTCCGCTTCCAAAGCCCAGAAGCTGAAGCAGAAGAGACATATTTTCCGGTAGGTAAACGATCGTCACAACACCCGCGCAGGCGAAAACATTCAGTGCGCCGGTGTATTTGATGCCTTTTTTTGCAGAGGATATCACCTCGCAAATGCCCCATAGGATCAGGCATCCGACCACGCCGAAGCCCACCAGCACCAGAGAGGAGCAGAGGGCAAAAATAACCGCGTAAACAAAGGCAAAAAGCTTCTTTTCGCCCTTGATCAGCCCGATCACCGCCCATATAAGCAGCGGGAGTCCGTACTGGGACAGACCGTAGACGGGCAGGAAAGGCAGGTAGGCATAGAGAAGGCCCGTCACCACGCCCGGGAAGCGTGCGCCGGTAAGTTCCTTCACCAGCAGGTACATGCCGATGTAGCCGCACAGACTGCCGACAAGCTGCATCAGCGCAAGGGCTGTATTGGGCTCAAACACTAAGAAAAAGAGCACAAATCCGGGAGCAGGCAGCGTCAGCGCTGTCTTGGAGGCCCCGTTTAAAAATTCAGGCAGAGTACTTCCCGAGAACAGATGTCTCGCCTGCAGAATGTAGGCGATGAGCTCACCGTCCAACTGATCGTGGTAGGTGAAGATCGCATCCTTTCCAAGGATCACATAGGGCAGGAACATGACAAAAACACCTGCCAGACCAAGCAGGAACCAAAGTCTGTATGCTTTTGTGAATCTCTTAAGTACGGTCATTGCATGTTCCCTTTGTGACACGTATGTCACTTATTGCCAATTTTGCCCTGCAGAGGCACCCGGAAGTCTCTTGAAACTACTCCTCTTTTGCCTCATCCTTGCCCCGCGCGATCGAAAGACCGGACAGGCCCACGATCCACACAAGCCAGAGCAGTGTCACTGCGATGCCTTTTTTGTAATCCATGGTGCCGCCGGCTGCGAGAATGCAGCGCGCAGCAGTAAGAACTCCCGTCAGCACGCAGACGCCTGTGCAGACAAGGATGCTGCCTCTTTTGCCCTTGGAATCGCCGCTTACAAAAAGGAGCAGCGCAAGGAGCACAGAGAGCACCAGCGCGATGGCAAAGAAGCTCACAGAGTAATACATGTAATATCGGGTAAGCACAGGAGCGCTCCTGCGCATGATCTCGTAGTTGCCGGGAGTGTAAGAGGCATAGGCTCTGTCCGCCATCTGCAGCAGGAATGCCGCGGGTGCGCACAGATAAGCCGCGCTGTCCAGGGCGATCTCCCTGATCACGTCATCGTTGTAGACCTGCCAGGCCGCAAGACCCAGCCAGTCGTAGATCTCCTTCGCACGCTCCGGGCTCACCGCACTCTCAAGAGCGGGCGCAAGCACGCGGTCCACGGCCTCGGGATCCGCCACACAGGCCTCGATGGCCTCGTTGTCCATCACTGCCTTCAGCTCGTCGGGCCAGTAATGATACATATCGCCCATGTGGTAGGCTGCGGTGCGTTTCATCACATCGTAGGAGAAGCCGCCGCGAACCCCCGAAGGACCTTTCAGCTGCGCCGTAAGCGTGCTTCCCGCACAGACTATTCCCACAAGGGCAGCTGTCACAAGAAGCAGGGAGAGAAGTCCTTTTTTTTGGTTTTTCCAAAAATGCACTGTGCAGGCGACAAACCCCGCAAATGCAGGAAAAGCGCCAATATAAGCATATTCCGGAAGAAGCAGGGACGCGATCGCCCAGAAAATGCCGGCAAACACGTAATTTACAAGAGGTGTGTATCCCCTGCCTCTGATGCTGTCGATGACAAAGCCAAGCTCAAAGAGCAGGCAGGAGCTCACAAGGGAGTAAGGAAGCAGGGACATGTGGCACTGCATTGCCATGGGGAAGGTCACCAGAGCAAGCGCCCCGAAGACGCGTTTCCCGCCGTGCAGCATACTTCCGAGCAGCTTGCAGCCCGCAAAAAAGGCAGCCGCATACTGAAGCAGGTACAGAGGGACCCTCACGCCCGCAGGGAGGTTTACGCCGAAATCCTGCACGCCAAAGAGTGCTCTGCCCATCCAGAAGATGCCGAGCACGATCTGAATGCCGAAGCCTATGAAAATGATCCTGCCGATCACCGCCGACAGATGCTTTCCCATATTTTTCAAGATGTTCCTCACTTAACTTACTAACGGTAGAATTCTTTGACCTTTTCGCTGATCATGTCGACCTGCTCGAGAGTCAGATCGTAGTACATGGGCAGACGCAGCAGTCTCTCGCTCTCTGCGGTAGTGTACTTGTCCTCGCCGTGGAAGCGGCCGAACTTTAAGCCTGCGGGTGCGGAGTGCAGAGGGATGTAGTGGAACACTGCCATGATGCCGTTCTCCTTCAGGAAGGAGATCAGACGGGTACGCTCCTCGATGTCCTTAGCCTTGCAGTAGAACATGTGACCGTTGTGCACACAGCCTTCGGGCACGGTGGGAAGCTCGATCTTGCCTGCCTCTGCCAGAGGAGTCAGGTTATCATAATAGCGCTGCCAGAGAGCCAGTCTGTGATCGTTGATCTCATCTGCCATCTCAAGCTGTGCATAGAGGTAAGCTGCGTTCATATCGCTGGGCAGATAGGAGGAACCGAAGTTCACCCAGGTGTACTTGTCGATCTGTCCGCGGAAGAATTTGCTGCGGTTGGTACCTTTTTCACGGATGATCTCAGCGTCCTCGATGGCCTTCTCGTCGCGGATCAGAAGAGCGCCGCCCTCACCCATGCTGTAGTTCTTGGTCTCATGGAAGCTGTAGCAGCCGAAGTCGCCGATGGAGCCTAAGGGCTTGCCCTTGTAGCTTGCCATAATGCCCTGTGCCGCGTCTTCCACAACTGCCAGGTTATATCTCTTTGCGATGTCCATGATGGTGTCCATCTCGCAGGAAACACCTGCATAGTGAACGGGAACGATCGCCTTGGTCTTCTCGGTGATCGCTGCCTCGATCAGAGTCTCGTCAATATTCATGGTGTCGGGTCTGATGTCCACGAAAACAGGAACTGCGCCGCGCAGTACAAAAGCGTCTGCGGTGGAAACGAAGGTGTAGGAGGGCATGATGACCTCATCTCCTTCTTTGATATCCAGAAGCAGCGCTGCCATCTCGGTAGCGTGGGTGCAGGAGGTGGTCAGAAGACACTTCTTAGATCCTGTCTTCTCCTCCAGCCAGGCGTTGCACTTTTTGGTGTAGGCGCCGTCGCCGCAGATCTTCTGGTTCTGCACACACTCGCGAATATAGTCCATTGCCTTGTCCGCACATGCGGGCACATTAAAATTGATCATAATTCCTCTTTTCTGCGCGGTAAGCGCATTTTTTATTTCAGGTCCCCTGTTTACAACAGGCGATATGTCTTGTCTTATTTCCAGTCTCCGGTCACACGGCCGCAGATATTGTCTGTCACGTCACTGATGATGAACTTGGGTCTTCCCTTCACTTCCTCATAGATCCTTGCGATGTAGTGTCCGATGATGCCGAGGCTCAGCATAATGAAGCCGCCCACGATCAGGATCAGCAGGATCACTGTGGTAAAGCCCTCCACTGCGGTACCCATCAGGTACTTGACCAGAGTCTGGATCGCCAGTACCACGCTGAAGATCAGAGCGATCACGCCGGTAAAGGTCACCAGCTGCAGAGGCAGGGTGCTGAAGGAGGTCGCATTGGAGATCGCGTATTTGATAAGGCTTCGCAGAGACCACTTGCTCTCGCCGAACTGTCTCTCCTGCACCTCGTAGTAGACCTTCTCAGTGCGGAAGCCCGCCCAGAAGCTCAACGCTCTGAAGAAAGTATTTCTCTCGGGAAGCTTCACCAGCACATCCACCACCTTGCGGTCAAGAAGCTTAAAATCTGAAGATGCACGCATGTCCATGCCGATGAGCTTGCTCATCACGCCGTAAAAGATGCCGCTGGAAAGCTTGTAAAAAAGGCTCTCCTTGCCGCGGTCGCTCTTGACGCCCTCAACGATATCCGCGCCGTCTTCCCACAGCTTCCACATCTCCAGGATGGTTGCCGGAGGATGCTGCAGGTCGCAGTCCATAACCACGACTGCGTCTCCCTGTGCCAAAGACAGGCCTGCGAAAATACCGGCCTCCTTGCCGAAGTTGCGGCTGAAGCGTGCTCCCTTTACGTTGGGATCGAGGGCTGCTGCCTCTTTGATCCTGTCAAAGGTCGCATCCTTGGAGCCGTCGCTTACAAACACCAGCTCGTACTCGATACCGTTCTCTTTTAAGAGGTCGCCCAGCACTTTTGCGGTGTTTAAAATATTCTGCTCCTCATTGTATGCAGGTAATACTACTGATAATCGTTTCATCTGTTCACATTCTCCGTTTTTACATAAAGAATTCCGTCCACCACTTTCGTGGAGTTCGCACCCGGGAAGCTGTCCATCTGTACGTATTCGTCGCTGTAATAGATATCCGCCATTGCCTCGGGCTCTAAGATATTCAGGCTTGCTCCCAGGTAATGTCGGATAAACTTCTCATAGTTGGCTCCGGTGTAGAGCAGCATGTCGCCGCTCATGCCGATCATATTGTCGGTCACCTTGCCGGTGATATCGGTCACGGGGAACTGTTCGTCGCCCACCACGCCGATCATGGCGATGGGGATGCCCCGGTAATATCCTTCGGTCTGTTCGATGCGGTCAAGCAGACGCACGCAGTAAGCGTAGGTCTTCTCGTAGCGCTTGCTTAAATTGGAGTAAGCGATGTTGTCGCTCACCGCGTAGTTAAATACCATGACTGCTGCCGCAAGAAGCGCGCACCACTCGATGACGGGACCCATTTTGCAGCCGCACTCTTCGCTTAAGTAGCGGTCGCAGAAGGCCAGCGCCAGGATCGGGTAGAGCACCCACTGATATCTGATCAGCAGATGGTAGGTCACCTGAGGTGACACGATGAGGATCAGGTTGGTGCACACGGGAAGTCCCAGTGCAAGCACGATCAGGATCGGGTAAAAATAAGGGCTTCTGTACCATTTTCTACGCTTGCAGAAAAGAAGCACTGTCAGCGCAAGAGCAATCACAAGCACTGCACATGCAGCCGCGGAGAAAACATTGTTGAAGATCACATTGCCCTTTAAGGTAAAGGCCGCAAAATCATGATAAATGTCTGCGATCATCGCGCCGATTCCTGCGAAGGGAGCGCTTGCCATGCCGTTGATGCCCTGATAATTCGCAAGCTCCTTGCCCTGGATCTTCAGAAGGATCTGCAGGATCACATAGTAGAGCACCGCGCCGAGAACACCCATGATAAGGTAATTTGCGATCTTTTTGCACTTGGCTGCGATCTTACCCTCGCTCATGCAGACGATCACTGCCTCGTAGAGACACAGAAGCACCGCAAAGGGCAGGTACGCCTGATAGATGCCCATGCTGAAGGCAAGGCAGACCGCGCCGGAGATAGATCCGAGGCGGTATCTCTTGGTCAGATACACGGAGAGCACCGCGAGAAGCAGCGCCAGCATGTAGCCGTCCAAAGTGTACACATAGGCAAAAGTGGAAGCCAGCGCCGGGAAGGCCGCAAGCAGTCCGCCCATGAGGCCGATGAGCAGCTTGTTTTTCATCTCGAGAAGCTCTGCCAGCACTGCTGCCGCCGCCGCGAGGAACACAAGTCCCAGCAGTCCGATGAGCCAGGGCAGAGTAAAATATGAGGTCAGACCGCAGGCGGTTCCGAGGAACCATCTGCCTGAGGTGATCATGTTCTGGTCAAAATAGATGCTGTCCAGACCGTCGTGGTTGGGGATGTCGGACAGTAATATGGGCATGTGGATCAAAAGTCCCGCGATCAGAGCGGACAGGCCGGCGATCTTCGCTTCCGGGCTGATCCTGCTCTTCCATTGCTGCAATAACTGCATGGGCGTTTTCATTTGTTTTCTCCTTCTGCCATGGGTCGTTCCCTATGGATTCTTCTGTAAATACTCAATGATCTTCGCTGCGATCAGGGCACGTCCCTCCTCATTGGGGTGCATGCCGTCCCTGGTAAAGCGCGCGTGATCCTCCCAGGTATCATGGGGGTAAACATCGTGATAAAGGTCGATGACCTCAAAATCTGACTCCTTCGCTGTCTCGATCAGAGTCTCCACGTAATCGTTCAAAGTGCCGCAGCCCATGTCGATCTCTTCGCCGGTCTGCTCTTTGGCAAGGTACCATGCGTAGGTGGGCGTCATAAAGATGATGCGCGCCTCGGGGTATGCCCTGTGAAGACGCTTCGCCACGCTTCTCACCGCGCCTGCGTAGGTGTACTCATTGTAGGGGTCTTCCGGATCGTCCAGGGGCGTTCCCATATGAAAATCATTCAGACCGTACTCGATGAGGAACAGCTTCACGCTGTCAAAATCGGCTGCCGCCATATCGTCGATGGCCTCGTCAAAATACTCCGTGCCGCCCTCTCTGATGTGGATGGTCTGCTGCACCGAGAAATCCTCCGCGATGACGCTTCGAGCAAGCTCCGCCATGGAGAGGCCGTCCCTGCCTGCCGCAAGACGCTTCAGCGTGTCGGAACGGCTGATGCCGGTGCCGCCAAGTGCTGCGTTCAATACCCGCACGTCAAGCGCATCCGCGATCTGCTCGCAGATGCCTGTCTCATCCCTGGCCTCACCTAAGAGGCTGTCGCCGAACACCGCAATATCGTAGGAAAGTTTCGGAGTACGGTTCAGGAAGAGGCACACCAAAAGGCCTGCGATCAGGAAGATCGCTGCCGCGACGATGTCGTATATCCTGTTTTTTGTGATCGGTTTCTTCTTCATACCTGTTGATGCAGGACCTCGGCGATCCTGCGTGCTCCCTGTCCGTCGATCAGGGCGCGTTCTCTGTCAAAATATGTTCTGCGCAGGTCTGCATCCGCGACAAGCTCCTTAAAGAGTTCCTCCACGCGTGCGACAGTACCGGCCTCGTCTAAGTGGAAGGCACCTGCATAGCCTGCGATCTCTTTTTCTCCGATATATTCGGTAAGTCCCTCCTGATTCTCCGCATAGGAGAGGCAGATCAGGGGAACGCCGATGGCTGCAAGTTCATAGACTGTGGTGCCGCCCGCCGTGATGGCAAGGTCGCAGTCCTCCCTCAGCTCCGCGATGTTTTTTACATCAAATAAGAGGTCGACCTGCTCGTACTCTTCCGCCAGGGCTTTCAGTCCGGGCAAGTTGGGGTTAAAACGTCCTGCGACCACGCGGAAGCGAATATCCTCCTCCGCATCCGGAAGCAGCGCGCGCAGGACCTTGCCTGCCACATCCGGTGTGTCGCCGCCGCCTGTGGTGATCAGGACATTGTGTACCGTCTCAGCGGGCACATAACCTGCTCCCGTAAACTCCTCCCGCACGGGCACATAGGCGCCGCCCAGGTACAGGTCTGTCTCTTTATCATGGTAAAGGTTCTCGTAGACGGCAGGGTCCGCAAACACATTGTAATTGATCACGCCGTCAGCGGGAAAAGCATGCTTCTGCAGGTCATCCAGGCAAAAAAGTGTGCCAAGGTCCTGCAGGACGCTGCAGTAATCATCAGTCAGGTAATAGCTGTCCGCAAGGATCACAAGCTGCACCTGTCCTTCGGAAGACTCTCTTAATCCTTCAGCAAGGCGCCTGAATGCGGGCAGCTCCGCAGCAAGGTCTCTGTAATCGCCGCCTAAGCTTGCCGCCTCGAAGCCGCGCTCACGCACCGCCTCCGCGCTGTCATCGTCAGCGCACACGAAGAGGACCCTCTCCTCCCCTGTAAGCATGGTGCGAAGAGAGGACGCCACTGTCAGACATCTCATCAGATGTCCCATTCCGATCATGCTGTTTCCATCCGCACGAATGAGAAAAACGCGTCCCATAAAGGCTCTCCTTGTAACAGTTACTCAGCGTCGAAATCCACCAGATCCCAGCTCATGGGTGTGCCCAGCTTGGCGTCTTTGCGGATCTTTTTGCCGAGAAGTTCTTCATAATACATAGTGTGCAGTCCGCAGGAAGGGCGAACGGAGCGAAGGTTCTCGGGTGTGAAAACATCTCCCGCCTTCATGTCCTGCGCAACAAACAGAGATCTGGAATGCTCTCTGCTCTTCTTCTGCTTGGGGGTAAGATCGTAGGTCACCCTGCCCACTGCCTTCTCGATCAGGCGGATATTGTCCACCATCTCCTTAAACTCTTCGGGCTCCATGGAGAAGGCTGCGTCGGCACCGCCGTCTGCGCGGCGAAGGGTGAGATGCTTCTCAACCACCTTGGCGCCCAGAGCAACGCCTGCTCCGGCAACTGCGCTTCCCATGGTGTGGTCGGACAGACCTACAACACAGTCGAAGACCTCCTTCATGGAGGGAATTGTCTTCAGATGAATATCTTCGTAGGGTGCGGGGTAAGCGGAGGTGCACTTTAAGAGGATCACGTTCTCATTGCCCTCCTCCCTGCATGTCGCAAGCGCGCGCTCGATGTCGCCCATGTAGGCGATACCGGTAGACATGATGATGGGCTTGCCGGTGCGTGCGATCTTGCGGATAAAAGGAATGTCGTTGATCTCAAAGCTTGCCACCTTGTAGACCGGAACGTTCATGTCCTCCAGGAAATCGATGCTGGTCAGATCGAAGGGGGAGGAGAAAAATACCAGTCCCATCTCCTCTGCGATCTCTTTTAACTTAGGCTGCCACTCCCAGGGGGTGTAAGCAGTCTGATACAGTTTATGTAAGGTGGTTCCGTCCCAGATGGTGCCCTGGGTGATCTGGAAGCACTCGTCGTCACAGTTAAGTGTAATGGTGTCGGGGGTGTAGGTCTGCACCTTGATAGCGTCGGCGCCCGCATCCTTGGCGGCCTGCATGATGGCAACCGCTCTGTCAAAATCCATCAGGTGGTTGGCGGACATCTCCGCGATCACAAAAGTGGGGGAGTCCTCGCTGATGATATGGCTGCCGATAACGATCTGTTTATTCATGGTAGTGCCTTTCCGCGTCTCTTAATGACGCCTTTTCTCTATATAAAATATACCTATAGTCTTTCTTCTTTTCGCCGGTCTTCTTATCTTTACTCTTCCGTCAAAGGAGTCTCTTCGGGTCCTCCGTCGGGACTCGTGAAAGAGATCTTCTCGTACTTCTTCTCCTCGCGGATCTTCACCCAGTTCCCGGCGGTCATGCGCATCATGGTCAGGTCGTAGTAAACGCCCTCCTTCAGCACATGTGCGGGCAGTTCCTCCACCACCTCGCAGCCGCAGAGCTTGTGCAGTCCGATGACACCCTTATTTAAGGTAAAAACATCGCTGTAGACCGCCTTTTTGCCAAGAGTGATGAGTGCGTAGTCGTACATGCTCATCTCTAAGGACAGGGCGTTTTTGATACTGCGAAGGCGCTTCTCGCCCATGTAGTAGCCCCAGCCTAAGTTGCCGGAAGGGTCGGTCAGACCGGTGAGGTTGATGACGCCGGCACCCTCTCCGTCCACCTCGATAAGCCAGTAAGCCACATCGGGATTAACGGACACGGAGGCAAGCCACTTAAGCTGTCCCTCCATGGTGAGTTTGGGGTTGGTATTCATAAATCTGGTGATGTCGGGATCCATGCGCCAACGCATGATGTCAGCGAGATCGTCCCGTGTGATCGGCCGAAGCGTAATACTCATTTTTCTTCTCCAAAAGGGCACAGACATACTGAACCCATATTAAGCCTATTATCTTCCCTATTGTACAACAAAAAAGGCATTACGCCAACAATTATCTTTATTTTCACAATTCCCGATTTGCTTTGTTATTGTGTTTATTTGACATTCAATTTATTTGAATACTATTTAGCATTCAGACATATTTCAGGATTTCGTAACTTTTTTCAGTATTATTGACATAATTTTCGCGTTAAAATACAATATTTTATGCAAAATGCAATCATATTATTATGAAAGGAGCATTATCATGAAAAAGAAGCTTTTTGCACTTTTACTTACAGTCATCATGACTATCACTGCTGTGATGCCTGTAATGGCTGAAGAGATGTGGCCCGGCTATCCCGGTCCCGATGAGCTGCCTGTACAGACAACCATCCCCAATCCCTTCAAGTTCTTTAACCTCGCAAACGATCCCAACGGCGATGGTGTTGTTTCTTCCGTAGAGGAATGGGACGCACGTCGTGAAGAGATCAAGGACATCATCCAGCGTTACTGGTATGGTTACAAGTGGCCCACCGCATCTGAGGATGTATGGAGTAACTCCCTGACCACCGATGATCCTAACACCTTTACCTTCGGTTCCGGTTGGTCTACCGCAAACATCAACATCGGTGAGGCTTTCGAGCAGCTCGTTGCTGATGTACAGGCAGGCGAAGTTGTTGTTGGCGACCAGACCTTTGGTCCCGTTGCTGAGGACGAGGCAGAGGCTACCGCACTCGAGGCTTACAACGCAGGTTATACCATCGTTAAGCCCGGTTTCTTCGGCAGCGTTATCTGCAAGCTGGTTGACAAGACCGGTGAACTCGCATCTGTAGAGGATGTTCCCGCAAAGACCAAGCCCGTAAAGCATCTCTTTGTTTGCATCCAGAATCCCGACAACGGCGCTGACGCTCGTTTCGAGATCACTACCATGCTTCCTACCGCTGAGCAGAAGATCGCTAACTGGGGCGACGCTGACGCTGTTGTACCTTCCATGATCGGTATCGGCGGCACCTTCAACACCGCTGCACTTCTGAACGCAGGTTACGGTATCGTTAACTTCAACTGCAACGATATCTATCCTGATAAGGAGGGTGGTAACGGTCACGAAGACAGAAGCGGTGTTTACACCACTCTGTACCCTTACGATCCTACCGTTTACGAGTATTCTTCAGGTCGTCACATGGCTATGGCATGGGCAGCCGGCAGAATCCTTGACGCTATGGAAAATGAAACTCTGGAAGAGAGCGCTGAGACCGGCATCACCCTTGGTGAGTCCCTTGGCCTTGATCCTACCAAGACCGGTGTAACCGGCCACTCCAGAAATGGTCAGGCTACCATCGTTACCGCAGCATTCGAGGACAGAATCTGTGTTGCACTTACTTCCGAGCCCGCTACCAGCTCCAACCGTTATAAGGTTGAGGGTAAGATCTTCGGTTGGAACAACGCTTACTATCCCGC
>JAZULD010000096.1:0-13744 GCA_045643625.1 Acetatifactor sp.
GTTGCGGTTCCCGATGAGAGAATCAAGCTTCTGGGCGAGATGTACAACTCCAAGAAGGTGACTCCCGCAGTCATCGAGTTCGTTGACATCGCAGGTCTGGTTAAGGGCGCAAGCAAGGGCGAGGGACTGGGCAACCAGTTCTTAAGCAATATCCGTGAGGTAGACGCAGTTGTACATGTTGTACGCTGTTTTGAGGACTCCAATGTCATCCACGTTGACGGCAGCGTAAATCCTTTGAGAGATATTGAGACCATCAATCTTGAGCTGATCTTCTCCGATCTTGAGATCCTGGAGAGAAGACAGAGCAAGGTCGTTAAGGCAGCAAGAATGGACAAGACCATGGCGAAGGAGGAGGCACTTCTTGAGAGGATCGTGGCTCATCTTGAGAGCGGTAAGCCCGCTAAGACCATGGAGCTTGAGGATGAGGACGAGATCGAGCTGATGAAGACCTACAACCTGCTTACCGGCAAGCCCGTGATCTATGCAGCCAATGTAGCTGAGGATGATCTGGCAGACGACGGCGCAGGCAATGATATGGTTGCAAAAGTGCGTGAGTTCGCAGCGCAGGATGGCAGTGAGGTATTCGTGATCTGTGCTCAGATCGAGCAGGAGATCGCTGAGCTGGACGACGATGAGAAGGCTATGTTCCTTGAGGATCTTGGCATCGCTCAGTCCGGTCTGGACAAGCTGATCGAGGCAAGCTATCGTCTCCTCGGTCTTATGAGCTTCCTGACCGCAGGTGAGGACGAGACCAGAGCATGGACCATCAAGATCGGCACCAAGGCACCTCAGGCAGCAGGTAAGATCCACTCCGATTTCGAGAGAGGCTTCATCAAGGCTGAGGTCGTTAACTATAAGGATCTTCTGGAGCAGGGCTCCCTTGCGGCAGCGAGAGAGAAGGGCCTTGTCGGCATGGAAGGTAAGGAGTACGTGGTAAAGGACGGAGATGTAATTCTGTTCCGCTTCAATGTGTAATTGTCCTGAAGGTGTACTATGAATGCAATGGACATAGCATTCCCCAACCTGGGAATCTATCTTGAGAATGTACCGAGACAATTTAATGTCCTGGGCCTTAACATAGCGCTCTACGGCGTGTTTATCGCCGTCGGCGTGGTGGCGGGTGTTCTGCTCGCGGAGTACCAGGCCATTCTCACAGGCAGCGATCCCGAGGTCATCTGGGACTTCGTGATCTATGCGATCCTGTTCTCGGTGATCGGCGCGAGACTCTATTATGTGGTTTTTTCGTGGGATCTCTACAAGGATCATCTGTGGCGCATCATAGACTTAAGAAGCGGCGGCATGGCCATCTTTGGCTGTGTGATCGCATCCTTCCTTACGCTGTTTGTTTTCTGCAGGAGAAGACGCATCAGCGCGCTTCGCCTGGGAGACAACTGTATCAGTGGTCTGCTCCTGGGGCAGGTCATCGGCCGTTTCGGCAACTTCACCAACCGTGAAGCCTTCGGCGGCTACACAGAGAGCCTGTTCGCCATGAAATTACCTGTGAAGGCAGTGAACAACACTCCGGCGGTGGAGAAGGTCTTCGCGCAGATGGGCTTTCATGACGAGACGATCCAGGTGCATCCTACATTTCTCTATGAGAGCGCATGGAACCTGGTATTGCTCGTTCTGATCCTGATCTTCCGTAAGAAGCAGAAGTTTGACGGCGAGGTCATTCTCTGGTATCTGGGCGGATACGGTCTCGGACGTTTCCTGATCGAGGGCATGCGCACCGACCAGCTTCTGATCGCGGGAACGCAGGTCCCCGTGTCTCAGGCGGTGGCAGCAGTCATGGTTTTGTTTGCAGTCATCACTGTTATCGTGACCCGTGCGCGGATCCGTTCCGGCAGGAAAAAAGCTCTGGAATATGTCTACATTCCGAAGGACCGGCGCAGAAAAACGCTGAAATAATAAGTTCACAATTGTTACAGAAAAGTATCCGGGCGGTCGACCGTTAGTGTCGACCGCCTTTTTTATTTGTGCTGCGGAGGGCTGCGCCTGCTCCGTGTATATTAGGGAAAAACGCGATAAATACGCGGTTTTTCCTTATTTTTTTATGAAAAAAACTTAAAAAAATGACTTGCTTATTACTTAAAAAACATGTAAAATATAGTTAAAAGTGGTGGAAAGTGGTAGAAAATGTCACGAAGTGTCATGAAAAGCCGCACTTTTACCGCTTTTTAGTAACGAGTGAATGGTGGTGACTCCGACAGTGTTCATGGGCACATACAATCACACAGTGGATGCAAAGGGTAGACTGATCATGCCTGCAAAGTTCCGCGAACAGCTGGGAGAGTCGTTTGTGGTTTCAAGGGGTATGGACGGTTGCCTTTTTGTGCATACAAATGAAGGCTGGCAGGCTTTTGAAGAGAAGCTTAAGAATCTGCCCATGATGAGCAAGGACGCAAGACGTTTCCAGCGTTTCTTCAATGCCGGAGCGGACAACGTAGAGCTCGACAAGCAGGGAAGGGTGCTCTTATCCCAGACCCACCGTGAGTTCGCAGGACTTGATAAGGATGTAGTGCTTGCAGGTGTCGGTGACAGAATCGAGATCTGGAGCAGAGAGAAATGGGAAGATGCAACTGCAGATGACGATATGGACAGCATCGCAGATGCACTGGAAGCACTTGGCTTCAGGATCTAAGGAGGAGCATGGATGGAATTCAATCATTATTCGGTCATGCTCGCCGAGACCATTGAACTTCTGAACGTAAAGCCCGACGGCATTTACGTGGACGGAACATTAGGCGGCGGAGGACATGCCTTTGAGGTGTGCAGACAGCTGACCGACGGACATTTTTACGGAATCGATCAGGACGACGCGGCTATCGAGGCTGCAGGCAAAAGACTTGAGCCCTTTGCCGACAAGATCACCCTGATTCGCAATAATTATCGCAACGCAGTTGCAACCCTGAAAAGCATGGGTGTAACCGGAGTGGACGGAATCGTACTCGACCTTGGCGTTTCCTCCTACCAGTTAGACACCGGCGAGAGAGGTTTTTCCTATCGTTTTGACGCTCCTCTCGATATGAGAATGGACGTCAGACAGAGCCTGACAGCGGCTCAGATCGTGAATGAGTACTCCGAGCAGGAGATCTTTCACATTATCCGTGACTTCGGTGAGGACACCTTCGCCAAGAACATCGCCAAGCACATCGTGCGCGCGAGAGAGTCAAAGCCCATCGAGACCACCTTTGAATTGAACGAGATCATCAAGGCGGCTATCCCCGCCAAGATGCGACAGAACGGACATCCCTCCAAGCAGACCTTCCAGGCGCTTCGTATTGCCTGCAACAGAGAGCTTGAGGTGCTGACCGAGTCCCTTGAGGAAATGATCGATTTTCTGAATCCCGGCGGAAGGATCTGCATCATCACCTTCCATTCCTTAGAGGACAGAATCGTTAAGACCGCATTCAGAAGATGCGAGAACCCCTGCACCTGCCCTCCGGAATTCCCGGTCTGCGTGTGCGGCAAGAAGCCCCTGGGCAAGGCGATCCCCAAGAAGCCCATCCTTCCCTCCAAAGAGGAGCTGGAAGAGAATTCGAGATCAAAGAGCGCGAAGCTTCGAGGCTTTGAACGCGCTTAGCAGTATTTTTTGAAGAGAGAGTGACAAAAGTGAGCAGAGCAACTACTTATTCCAACACAGCAAGAACAAGACAGGCAGTGAGAGACAACCGCGGCCTGTATGTATACGGCAGTGCAGCCCCCGACTTAAAGAGAGCGCTTGAGCAGCCCTCCAGACAGCTGAATCATGACACACGCAAGAACCGCGACAAGGCACATCACATGAGCTTTGGTTACGTTGTTTTCCTTCTTGCGGCAGTGGTGATGGCAGGCGTGATGCTTGTTGGTTACATCCAGCTGCAGTCCGCAGTCAACAGCAAGCTGAAGAATATCGCAAGCCTTGAGAAGCAGCTGACTGTTGTGAGAGAGGCCAACAACGAGGAACTGAACCGCATCGAGAGAAGCGTGAACCTTGAGGAGATCAAGGCTATCGCGATCGGCCAGCTGGGCATGACCTACGCACAGGAAGGCCAGATCGTGACCTACAGCAACAATGCCAACGACTATATGCGCAAGGTAGCCGAGTAAAGCCGGCAGCAACGGCCATTCCGTGCAGGATGCGTAAAGAAGCGCGGCGCTGCATGGTCTGACCGATCAAAAACAAGCAGAGGTGTGTTGTGAACGAACAACAGAACAAAACACAAAAATTTACAATAAAAATGCAGAAGAAGCTGGCAGTACTCTATGTTTTGGTATTGCTGGCTTTTGCAGGATTATGCGTCAGACTCGTCTGGATCGTCAGAGAGAACGGAACTCAGTATCAGAAGCAGATCTACTCCCAGCAGAAGTATGATTCCACAACGATCCCCTTCAGACGAGGCGATATCGTGGACGCCAAGGGAACCAAGCTGGCTACCAGTGAGAAGGTCTACAACCTTGTAATCGACGCAAGCGTTATGACCGATGATGCCAAATGTGTAGAGCCTACCATTCAGGCGCTCAGAGAGTGCTTCCCCGATTTCGATATCGATGATATTCAGAGACATGTGACCCAGAATAAGGAGTCCAAATGGTACCTGCCCGACAGCAAGAAGAAACTCACCTATGACCAGGTCAAGCCCTTCCACGACATGGAGGCGGAGAACAAGCTTATCAAGGGTGTCTGGTTTGAGGAAGAGTACAGAAGATTCTATCCCGGCGGTTCCCTCGCCGCGGATGTTATCGGTTTTGTGGGCAGAGACAACGTGGGTCAGTTCGGTCTGGAGGAGTACTACAGCGATGTGCTGAACGGTACCAACGGCAGAACCTACGGTTACCTGAACGATGACTCCAACTTAGAGCGCACCACCAAGGCTGCTGTGGACGGCAACACCATCCACACCACCATCGACAGCAATATTCAGGCTATCGTTGAGAAGCATCTGGCTGCCTTCGACGATCAGTATGCCAACAATGTCCGTGTGGGCAACGGCGCGGAGAATGTGGGCTGCATCATCATGGAGGTCGACACCGGCAACATCCTTGCCATGGCAAGCTCCCCCACCTTCGACCTGAACAATCCTCAGAGAAAGGATCTGCTCATCGGTTCCAACCTGATCGTTGAGGAGACCAATGCAAACGGCTATATCGAGCATAAGAAGACCAAGACGATCATCACACAGGAACTGCTCGATGGCATGTCCGACCCTGAGATCCAGCTGAATTTAAACAACCTCTGGAAAAACTTCTGTATTTCCGATTCCTACGAGCCCGGTTCCACCATGAAGCCCTTTACCGTTGCAGCGGGACTGGAGAGCGGCTCCATCAACAAGAATGTAACCTATGAGTGCGGCGGCTCCCTTGAGGTCGGCGGCCACACCATCAGATGTCATAACCGTTACGGTGACGGCGTGCTGAACCTTGAGCAGGCGGTTGCACGTTCCTGCAACGTAGCCCTCATGAAGATCGCACAGGCCACCGGCAAGGAGACCTTCAGCAAATATCAGTCAGAGTTTAATTTTGGCCTTCGTACCAATGTCGACCTGGCAGGTGAGGCGAGAACCGCAAGCTTCCTGCACTCCGCAGCGGAGATGGATGCGGCCGATCTTGCGACCTACTCCTTCGGACAGAGCTTTAACGTGACCATGATCCAGATGATCACCGGCTTCTGTTCCCTGATCAACGGCGGTTACTACTACGAGCCTCATCTTGTGGATAAGATCACCAACTCCGCGGGCGCGGTCGTGAAGAACATCGAGCCCAGACTGCTTAAGAGAACCATCTCCGAATCCACCTCCGAGCTGATCCGTCAGTACTGCAGAGCAGTAGTTATGGATCCTCACGGAACCGGAAGCACCGCAAGACCTGCGGGCTATGTCATCGGCGGCAAGACCGGCACCGCACAGACCATTCCCAGAGGAAACGGCGAGTACGTGGTATCCTTCATGGGTTATGCACCTGAGAACGATCCCAAGATCGCTATTTACGTAGTTGTTGACAGATGCAACAATGCGCCTCAGGACGATGCAAAATACGCAACCAGAATCGTGCGTGCAGTCCTGACCGAGGTCCTTCCCTACCTGAACATCTTCATGACCGAGGAACTCAGCGAGAAGGAACAGAAAGAACTGGAAGCGCTGCATCTTGCAGATACCAACCGTTATGCCGAGATCTTCGGCATTGAGGACGATCCCGACGAGGAGGGCGGCGAAGAGCCTGCATACGAGGGCGAGGGAGAACTCAGAGACCCCGTCTGGATGAGCTTCCCGGTTGACCCGAATACGGGCAATCTGGTGGATCCCAACACCGGAGAGCAGCTTGATCCCGCTACGGGTGATGTCATCGGCGGCGGCCGAGATGCGCTGGACGGCGAGATCTAACCGGCAAATGACCACTAAATATTGTGGTATTTGCAAAAAATACTTCCTAATCAACGCAAAATAAGGTATAATCATAATTTGAGAATACCGTGGAAACCCATAAAGAGTTCACAGGACGCAGCTTGATTCTCAGGCTGCGTGTTTGTGCAAAGGGAATCAGGAGGGGGAAATATGTTACAGGGACAGAATTGTCTGGTAGTTGGCTCCGGAATCAGCGGAATCGGAGCAGTTAAGCTTTTGAGTGAGTTTGGCGCAAAGATCACTCTGTATGACAGCAATGCAGAGCTGACCGTAGAAGCCCTTAAGAATAAATTGCCCGAAGCAGTGAGAGATGCGGTAGAGTGCATTACAGGCGAACTGCCTGCAGCTGCAGAGGAGAAGACCGAGGTGCTGGTTTTAAGCCCCGGCGTTCCCACAGACCTTGATTTTGTAAACAGACTTCGCGACAGAGGCGTGTCCGTGATCGGTGAGATCGAGCTCGGTTTCATGGCAGAGAAGGGCAAAATGGCTGCAATTACCGGTACCAACGGCAAGACAACCACTACCACTCTGGTAGGCGAGATCATGAAGGCGTACCGTGGCGAAGAGAAGGTCTTCGTCGTAGGCAATATCGGCAACCCTTACACTCTGGAGGTCCTTAAGACCGCAGAAGATACCGTTACTGTTGGCGAGTTAAGCTCCTTCCAGCTTGAGACCGTGCATACCTTCCACCCCAGGGTAAGCGCGATCCTCAACATCACCCCCGACCATCTGAACAGACATCACACCATGGAGAACTATGTGGCAGCCAAGGAGGCGATCACCTGCAACCAGGATAAGAGTGATATCTGTGTACTGAACTACAATGACGCTTATACCCGTGAATTCGGTCTGAACAGATGCCCCGCAAAGGCAGTATTTTTCTCCTCAGCCGATGAACTGAAGGACGGCTACTTCCTGCGCGGCACCAAGATCGTGAAGGCGGTGGACGGAGAGGAGAGCATCATCTTAGACGTTAACGACGATATGAGAATTCTCGGCGTTCACAATGCTGAGAATGTTATGGCAGCCATCGCAGTGGCTGAGGGCATGGGCGTTCCCATGGACGTGATCGTCGGCGTGATCAGAGAATTCAGAGGTGTTGAGCACCGTATCGAGTTCGTTGCCACCAAGCAGGGTGTCGACTACTACAACGATTCCAAGGGCACCAACCCCGACGCGGCTATCCGCGGCATTTGTGCCATGAACAGACCTACCGTACTGATCGGCGGCGGCTACGACAAGCACAACGAGTACGATGAGTGGGTAGAGTGCTTTGAGGGCCGTGTAAAGAGCCTGGTGCTCATCGGCCAGACCAGAGAGAAGATCGCCGAGTGCTGCAAGGCACACGGTTTTGATAAGATCCATTTTGCGGAGACCTACGACGAATGTCTGAAGCTCTGCACATCCCTTGCCGAGCCCGGAGACGCAGTTCTTCTGTCTCCCGCCTGCGCAAGCTGGGGCATGTTCCCCAACTATGAGACCAGAGGACGCATGTTCAAGGATTACGTACGCGCTCTGGAGGATTAACCGACTGTTTTTGAGGAGATAGTACAGTGGCAAAAAAGACCCTGCGTAAAAGAGAAAAAACAGAACATTATTTTGACTACTCCATGCTGTTCATCGTCCTGTTCCTGGTAGCTTTCGGACTGATCATGATCTACTCCGCAAGCTCCTACGGCAACGATATCCAGCTGCTCAAGCGTCAGCTGATCGCGGCTGCACTGGGTCTGGTGCTCATGGGCGTGCTGGCTTTTATTCCCTATCATTTCTGGGAGGGCTTCTACGGAGTGGGCTACGCAGTGGCGGCGGTCCTTCTGATCTTGCTTCCCTTTATCGGCAAGGAATCCCACGGTGCGACCAGATGGATCCAGATTCCCGGTATCGGCTTTAATCTGCAGCCTGCGGAGGTCGCTAAGATCGCGTCGATCTTGTTTATTGCGGTGATGATCTGCAAGATGGGCAAATCGATCCGCACCTGGAAGGGCTTCTTTCTTATCATGGCAGCCCCTGCCCCTCTTGCGGCTATGATCTATTTTCTTTCCGATAACTTAAGCTCCGCACTCATCGTTATGGCTATTACGGCTATTATGGTGTTTGTGGCAAGCCCCGATTATAAGAAATTTATTCTGTTTGCGCTTGCAGGCATTGCACTTGCGGCACTTGTTGTGTATATCGTTGTTGCCATGGCAAATAAGCAGACCGATGCGGTGGTGGGTGGTTTCCGAGGCGCCAGAATCCTGGTGTGGCTGGATCCCAACAGAGATCCCACCGGCAAAGGTCTTCAGATCCTGCAGGGTCTGTACGCGATCGGCAGCGGCGGCATCTGGGGCAAAGGTCTGGGAGAGAGCATGCAGAAGTTAGGTTCCCTGCCCGAGTCACAGAACGATATGATCTTCTCCATCATCTGTGAGGAGCTGGGTCTCTTCGGTGCCATCGCAGTTATCCTGCTGTTCGTGATCCTTCTCTGGAGAATGATGATCGTTGCCAACAATGCGCCCGACCTGTTCGGCTCCATGCTGGTGGTAGGTGTCATGGGACACATTGCGGTGCAGACCGTCTTAAATATCGCGGTAGTAACCAATTCCATGCCGAATACCGGTATTTCCCTTCCCTTCATCAGTTACGGCGGTTCTTCGGTACTGTTTTTGCTGATCGAGATGGGACTGGTCATGAGCGTGTCCAGGGGCATCAAGCTGAAGGACGCGTAAGGAGTTAGGAGAGCACACAGGTGTTTAACAAAAAGAAGATTATAGGCGGACTCAGCCTCACCGGCCTGATCGTGCTGTGCGCTGTCATGGTCATCGCGCTGGGCGGGATAAGTTATCTCTATCAGGCATATAAGGTGGAGGAAGTGTATGTGGAGGGCAATGTCCACTACACCGAAGAGGAGATCAAAGAGATGGTCATGAATGAGCCTCTCTCCGACAACTCCCTGTATCTTTCCCTGAAATATAAGGACAAGGACGTGGACAACATCCCCTTTGTGGATGTAATGAATGTGACGAGCCTCTCGCCCCACGTTGTTAAGATCACAGTCTATGAAAAAGCTCTCGCGGGCTATATCAAGTTCATGGACACCTACATGTATTTTGACAAGGACGGCTATGTGGTGGAGAATTCCAGCGTGAGAACTCTGGGAATTCCGCAGATCACAGGCCTTGCCTTCGACTATGCGATCCTGGGAGAGCCCCTTCCCGTGAAGGACCCCAAGGTCTTTGATGAGATCCTGAATCTCACCAATCTTTTCAGAAAATATGAGCTCGAGGTGGACAAGATCCGCTTCCATACGAACATGGACGTGACTCTGCATTTCGGCGATGTGAAGGTCGCTCTCGGCAGGGAAAGCGAGAAAATGGAAGACAAGATCATGCTGCTTCCCTCTTTTTTGCCGACTCTTGAGGGCAAGAGCGGAACGCTCCGAATGGAGAATTACGATTCCTCGGGAGGCAAGTATACCTTCAAGCCCGAGACTCGCGAAGACGAGGATGCCGAGGGCGAAGAAGACGACGAGAGTGAGTCGTAAAACTTTTAAAAATGTGTTGAAATGTTTCACGAATGATTATATTATTAGTAATATGGAGTAAGAACGGGAAAAGGAGGACATAACCTTGCTGGAGATTAAGACAAATGATGCTGAATCTGCTGCCAGAATTATCGTAGTCGGTGTTGGCGGAGCAGGTAATAATGCTGTTAATAGAATGATTGATGAAGAGATCGGCGGAGTGGAGTTTATCGGAGTGAACACCGATAAGCAGGCACTTCAGCTGTGTAAGGCACCCAAGCTTCTGCAGATCGGTGAGAAGCTGACCAAGGGTCTTGGCGCAGGCGCTAAGCCCGAGATCGGTGAGAAGGCTGCGGAGGAGAACAGCGAAGATATCGCTGAGGCATTAAGCGGTGCAGATATGGTTTTCGTAACCTGTGGTATGGGCGGCGGTACCGGTACCGGAGCAGCTCCCATCGTTGCCAAGATCGCCAAGAGCATGGGCATCCTGACCGTTGGCGTAGTAACCAAGCCCTTCCGTTTCGAGGCAAAGGCACGCATGAACAATGCGATCGCAGGTATCGAGCGCATCAAGGAGCATGTGGACACTCTGATCGTGATCCCCAACGACAAGCTTCTTGAGATCGTTGACAAGCATACCACCATGCCCGAAGCTCTGAAGAAGGCAGACGAAGTACTGCAGCAGTCCGTTCAGGGTATTACCGACCTGATCAACCTGCCTGCAATCATCAACCTGGATTTCGCAGATATCCAGACCGTTATGAAGGACAAGGGCATCGCTCACATTGGTATCGGTGAAGGCAAGGGCGATGATAAGGCACTTGAAGCAGTTAAGATGGCAATCGAGAGTCCCCTTCTCGAGACCACCATTACCGGTGCTTCTCATGTGATCGTAAATGTATCCGGTGACATCTCCCTGATCGATGCCAACGACGCAGCAAGCTACGTTCAGGAGCTGGCAGGCGAGGACGTTAACATCATCTTCGGTGCTATGTATGACGAGACCATGAAGGATGCATGTACTATTACCGTTATCGCAACCGGACTGGAAGATGTTCCTTCCAACTCCATGGGCAGACTGGGTACCGGTTTCAGAACCTCAACCCCTCTCATCACTCCCAGCTCTCTTAAGAAGAACCCTATTCCCGCTGCTAAGCCTCAGGCTCCTCAGGCACCTGTTACCAACACCCTTCAGAAGCCTGCAAACATCAGCAGCAATGTTGAAGCTAAGAAGCTGACCATCCCTGAGTTCCTGAAGAGATAGTTTTTACTGCAAATTGAGAAGAAATAAAAGGGCATATCGGTAACGGTATGCCTTTTTTAGAAAGCAAATATGATTGACAGAAGCGATATTTTATCCATTGAATTCCTGAAAAAATCCGAATACACAGGCTCCTACCGCGGCATGCGCTACCGCATCGAGAAGACGGAGAGCGAAGAGGAGGGCAAGAGACTGCTTGCCACCGTCTGGCCGGAGCCCTACAACTATTTCAATACTGCCGAGGAGAAGAAGATCCGCGCGTATTTTTCCTTCGATGAGGACGGAATCGTCAAGATCGTGGAATGGATGAGTGAGAGATGGCAGGAGGACAAGGACAGATGGACTTCCTCCTTTGCCGATTGGGACGCATAAGTCGATTTTGGAGAATACAGTAATATGTTGAAATATGTTGTCAAAGACATCATGGAGACCTTGCTGTGGCTGCCCTTCGGACTTGTAGGCGGCGTGGCGCTTGCTCTGCTGCATCAGCTGTTTCGGAGCAAAAAGAAGCCAAAACCCTCGAGGTTTTACGTGTTTGTCACATTTATGTTTTATATATACCTGGCGATGCTGATCCTGATCACCATTCTGTCCAGGATCCCCGGTCAGTACCGGGACGCCGATCTTGCGCTCCTGCAGCACATCGGCCATAATCACAGGCTGGATGCCTATTTTACCGAGAATATTATTCTGTTCGTGCCCTTTGGACTGCTTGGAAGTTACCTCTTCCCGAGGCTTCGCGGGTTCTTCCCCGTGTTCTTCTCAAGCATCTTCACAAGCCTTGCGATCGAGATCGTACAGTATGTGACGGGCACCGGTCTGTTCCAGTTAGACGACCTGTTCACCAACTCTGTCGGCGCGGTGCTGGGATACTTATTGTTCCTGATCCTTGACCGGTTGTTTCGTAAGAGGAAGAGATAAGGATAGACTTGGCGGTCTCAGGTGTGACGATTCTGTTTTTATTATATGTGAATGAAAAATACTGAATTTTAATTTCATATCCACAGTCTGCACAAGCTAAAAAGGTCCGTCCCCAAAGTGGGGCGGACCTTTATTGGTTGACAAATTTTTACAAGATAATGTATAATTTACAGTAATAATACAGCCTATGTGGGGGTTAGACCCACATAATGCGCAGTAGGAGGCCGAAATATGAAATGTCCCTTTTGTAATCATGAGAACACCCGCGTAATCGATTCCAGACCCGCAGAGGATCAGAATTCCATCCGTCGCCGCAGAGTGTGCGATGAGTGTCAGAAGAGATTCACCACCTATGAGAAGATCGAGACCATTCCGCTGATCGTCATCAAGAAGGATGATAACCGTGAGACCTACGACCGCGCCAAGATCGAAGCAGGTGTGCTTCGTGCCTGCCACAAGCGTCCCGTAAGCGCACAGCAGATCACCAATCTGGTGGATGAAGTCGAGAACGAGATCTTTGCCATGGAGGACAAGGAGATCGCAAGCCAGGTCATCGGTGAGCTGGTCATGAACGGCTTAAAGAAGCTTGATGCGGTTGCTTACGTAAGATTTGCATCCGTTTACAGAGAGTTTAAGGACGTCAACACTTTTGTGGACGAACTGAAGAAAATGTTGGTTTAATACTAAGCCCCCGGTGAAGCACCGGGGGCTTTTTTTGAATTAAGACACCGGCGAACGATGTTTGCATTAGATGCGCTTGAATATATTCCTGCATTGAGGAGGGACTCGCTTGCTGCGGCAAGCCATAGTGTTCCGAATTGCATCGGAAGATGTTGACAGATATATATGGCGGTGTTATATTGTGTTTGGAATTCCTACTAAAAAGGTAGAAATTGGAACGGAGGACAAAATGATTTATTTAGATAATGCGGCAACGACTAAGACAGCACCTGAAGTTGTTCAGGCGATGCTTCCTTATTTTTCAGAATATTACGGCAACCCCAGCACCATTTATTCCCTTGGCTCAGAGGCCAAAAAGGGCGTAAATGAGGCAAGAAGAACCATTGCAGGCTGCCTGGGCGCGAAGATGGAGGAGATCTATTTTACCGCCGGCGGTTCCGAGTCCGACAACTGGGCGATCAAGGCATGTGCGGAGGCTTACGAGAAGAAGGGCAAGCACATCATCACCACCAAGATCGAGCATCACGCAGTGCTTCACACCTGCCAGTATCTGGAGAAGAGAGGCTTCCGCGTAACCTATCTTGACGTGGATGACAAGGGCATGGTTCGCATCGAGGACCTGAAGAACGCTATCTGCCCCGATACCATTCTGATCAGTGTTATGTTTGCCAACAATGAGATCGGTACCATCGAGCCCATCGCTGAGATCGGTGCCATTGCCAAAGAGCACGGAATCATCTTCCACACCGACGCGGTTCAGGCTTTCGGCCAGGTGCCCATCAACGTGGATGAGATGAATATCGATATGCTGAGTGCCAGCGGCCACAAGTTAAACGGCCCCAAGGGCATCGGCTTCCTCTACATCAGAACCGGTCTGAAGCTTCGTTCCTTCGTCCATGGCGGCGGTCAGGAGAGAAGCAGAAGAGCAGGTACAGAGAACGTTCCCGGCATCGTAGGCCTCGGTGCAGCAGCGAAGCGCGCTCACGAGACCATGAAGGC
>JAZULD010000097.1:0-4127 GCA_045643625.1 Acetatifactor sp.
TTTGACAGATTCTATTCCTTCTGTATCAAGTATTGCACTCCCTTTGTCATGGCCTTCATCTTCGCCGGAAGCGTGTCCGGTTTCTTCACCAAGATCCACATTCTTGGCATGAATTCCACCGTATTCGGTTATGTTCTGGGCGTTATCGTCCTGATCGCAGGCTTCGTGATCGCGAATGTGGGCAATAAGAAGGCTGATAAGTAATCAGTGTTAAGGTACAGCGCAGTGAAACGAACAGAGTTCTCGCTGCGCTGTTTTGTGAAGTGAGTTAAAACAGTAAGGTACAGGTCTTGCAGGCTTGTATCGAAGGAGTTTGTTATGAAGCAGGCCGTGATCTTTGATATGTTCGAGACGTTGATCACGCTATATGAGACGCCCCTGTATTTCAGCCCCGAGATGGCGGCGGATGCAGGCGTGGATCTCGAATTATTTCAACCCCTGTGGCGCGCCACGGAGGAGGACAGGACGCTTGGCAGGCGCACCACGGAGGAAGTAGTGGAGAGCATTATGCGCGCGACCGGGTGCTTCGATGAGGAGCGTTACCGCAAGGTCGTGGAGGGACGCATTCTCTCCAAACGCGTGGTATTCGATCACCTGCACGAGGAGATCCTGCCAATGCTTACAGGCCTTAAGGAGCGGGGTGTAGCGGTTGCACTTATCAGCAACTGTTATCTCGAGGAGGCTGCGGAGATCAGGAACAGTGTCCTGTTCCCCTATTTTGACGTACTGTGTCTCTCCTGTGAGGAGGGGCTTCGAAAGCCCGGCAGAGAGATTTTTAAGATGTGTCTGGAGCGCCTGGGACTGTCCGCGAAAGAGTGCCTCTATGTGGGCGACGGCGGTGCCCATGAGCTTGACGCGGCGCTGGAGATCGGCATGGAGCCTGCCCAGGCACTGTGGTATTTAAAGCCCGGCTCCCTCCAGCCGATTACGGAGGAAATCCCCGGTTTTAAGCATCTTGCAAGACCTTTGGATGTATTGAAGGAGATCGATCAATGAAAAGTGAGTTATTTAGGGGAGATGTTACGTGAAGAAGAAAATAATAATTGCGATCATCATAATCGCAGCGCTTGTCATCGCGGGCGTTGTCGGCTATGATAAATGGGACCGTGCGGACCGTTTTGTGGGAGATGCGATCAGCAATCCCGATTTTATGTACCTGGATTTTGAACTGATGAACCGCACTGAGATCAGGACCTTCACCTACAGTGAGGGCGACGAGCTGCTCGTGGATTTTGATATCACGAAGGGTCAGGTGGACCTGCTCATTAAAGAGCGCGGCGGTGAAGTTGTTTTTCGGGGCAACGACATTCAGAAGGCCAATTTTATCCTGACGATCCCCGAGGACGGCGACTATGACATCACCGTGAGTGCGCGCCATGCGGCGGGCCGGGTGACTGTTGGAAGAAATATAGAAGAATAATGCGGACCGGCCGACGGGCAGAGGAGAGATCTTTTGCGTAAGGCGGTACGCATGGAGGCGTCCTTAAGACGCAGAAGGGGAGTTTACAATGGAAACATTAAGAAAGAATCTTGATTTAAAAACAACCAAATGGATCACTGCCATCATTGATGCAGTGATGACGGTGAGCAGAATTTTTACACTGATTGCGCTGCTTATCGGATACCTGCTGATCCTCGGCGTGGGCTTTGGCACCGCCGGCTTTATGCAGGGAATGTGGAATACGATCGTTGACGGTATGGGCCTTGGGGAGTTCGCACAGCTCTCCGATACGCTGAAGTACACGCTGGGCGGCCTGGGAAGCATCTTTTTCACAGTGCTTATCATTGTCATGTCAATCGTTGCGATCCTGACCTTTTCACTGGTGTTAGTGCCTACGATCAGCGGTTTTAAGACTGTTTCAAGGCTTACAAAGGACGGAGGCCACACCCTGAATTATTACGCCTCCTGCTATAAATACGTGAAGCGTGACTGCATTATCAAGCTGGTCTGCAACGGTATTCTGGCAGTCTTTGCGCTGGTGCAGTTTAAGGTGTTTGCAATTCTTGGCTTCGGTGCGGTCTGCGCACTGGAGGGATACGCACTGTATCTGATCAATTATCGTGACAGCAACAGAGATTCATACGGGGATTCAGAGTGGTAGAACAGAAGTTAATCGACGAATATGCGCTGAAGGTCATGAATCTGGCGAGGGACACCATCGTGGTGCACTACAGGTTTTTTGACGCAGCATTAACCAAATATCATTTCGAATTAAGCCCCGACAGCGGCTGTTTCACGGCGGACGGAGAGGCGCTTAAGATCGATCCGCTGCTGCTCTTAAATTACTACAAGGATGAAGCGGCGTACCCGGTAAGGCTCTTACTGCATGTGCTTTTTCACAGCATTCTGCTGCATCCCTACCGCTTCGACAAGACCAACGAGCGCTACTGGAACATTGCAAGCGACATTGCGGTGGAGAACATTATCCTTGGCATGAACATCCCGGGAAGCACGCTGCTTCGGGATGTGAACGAGCGCCTGATCCTTAATAAGCTCTCCAAGTGGATCCCGAACATGACCGCGGACGCCATCTACAGGGAGTTCATGGTGGGCGGTATTTCGAAGGACTCCGAGGCTGAGTATGCGAGGCTTTTTGCCTTTGACAGGCATCCTGCCCGCGTGTCTGCGCAAGAGGAGAGGGTGCCTATCTTAAGTCAGAAGGACTGGGAGAAGATCGCCGAGCGGGTAAAGGCGGAGCTTCGCTCTTTTTCCAAGGATATCACCGGCAGCGAGGCGATCCTGGCCAACCTGAAGGAGAGCACGAAGAAGCATTACGACTATGATGCGATCCTGAAGCGCTTCGCGATCATGAGCGAGGAGATCAAGGTCAACCCCGACGAATTTGACTATATTTATTACACTTACGGACTGAAGACTTACGGCAACATGCCTCTGATCGAGCCGCTGGAATATGCGGAGGAAAATAAGATCAGGGATTTTGTCATTGCTATCGATACATCTGCCTCGGTGAGGGGCAAGATCGTGGAGGATTTCCTTCACCGCACCTATGATATCTTAGAGAAGTCGGTGTCCTTCTCGGAGAAGCTCTGCGTCCATATCTTACAGTGCGACGCGAAGATCACCTCGGATGTGAAGGTGACGAGCAAGGAGGAGATGAAGGCGGCTGCGGAGCACTTTACGGTGAAGGGCTTCGGCGCCACGGACTTTCGCCCCGTTTTCGAGTATGTGGATAAGCTACTCAAGCAGGGAGAGCTTAAGAAATTAAAGGGACTTATTTATTTTACGGACGGTTACGGCATCTACCCGGAGAACCCGCCGAAGTACGATTGCCTGTTTGTTTTTAACAGAGAAGACGATTTCAGAATGCCTGTGCCCGGCTGGGCCATGCAGGTCGTGATGGAGGAGGACGCACGCTGAAGCGCGGGAAAAGTGCGGAAGCAGACGCGCGGCGCGGGCGTATGATACGAAGAGCAGGAGCAACGACATGAATATTCAGGAAGCAAAAGATTATATCAAGGACACGGTCAGCCTGTATCTGACCAAGGATGAGTTCGGCGATTACAGGATCCCCGTGGTGCGCCAGAGACCCATCTTCCTGCTGGGTGCCCCCGGCATCGGCAAGACCGCGGTCATGAGTCAGGTGGCTGCGGAGCTTGGCATTGCGCTGGTCAGCTATTCCATGACCCATCACACCAGACAGTCGGCACTTGGACTTCCCTTCATCAAGGAGAAGACCTACGAGGGCGAGACCTACTCCGTGTCCGAGTACACCATGAGCGAGATCATCGCCTCCGTCTACGAGACCATGGAGCAGAGCGGCGTGAAGGAGGGAATCCTCTTCTTGGACGAGATCAACTGCGTCTCCGAGACCCTGTATCCTTCCATGCTGCAGTTCCTGCAGTACAAGGTCTTCGGCAAGCATACCGTGCCCGAGGGCTGGGTCATCGTGACTGCGGGCAATCCCCCCGAGTTCAACCGTGCGGTGCGCGAATTTGACGTGGTAACCCTTGACCGACTGAAGGTACTTGAGGTGGATGCGGATTTTGCGGCCTGGAAAAAATACGCGGTGAACAAGGGACTTCACGGTGCGATCGTGAACTTCTTAGACACCAACAGGGAGTATTTTTACTCTGTGGAGACCACCGCTTTCGGCAAAAATTATGTG
>JAZULD010000098.1:0-8563 GCA_045643625.1 Acetatifactor sp.
CGGGGAGGGATGATCTCGAGCCAGTTGCCGTCGGGACCTGCGATGAAGTATAAGCCCATAGCGGTGGTCTCATAGCAGATGCAGCCCATGTCTTTATGCTTCTTGTGTGCCGCCTCATAATCGTCGGTGACAAAAGCAAGATGGAACTCGCACTCTCCCAGATCGTAGGGCTGGGGATGGTCCTTTAACCAGGTAAGCTCAAGTTCGAAGCTTGACTCATCATTGGTCATGAACACGATGGTAAAATTCTCGGTCTCGTTTCTCTTGACCTCGTAGAGACCCAGTGCCTCCTGATAGAAAGCGATGGACTTCTCCAGGTTGGATACATTGTAATTCTCGTGAACCATTTTAAATTGCATATCCGTTTCCTCCTATTCTGTGAATTGAATGATGTCCTTGTACTGTGGATACTCTGCCACAAAGGTTCTTATGATCGTAGGTTTCTCCCAGTAGTGCATGGGATAGACCTTAGCGCTCTTTGTATGTTCCAGGAAGTAGAGCATGCCGTCCGCATAGTGAGCCTCCTGTCTGGGGTCCAGCACCACGAAGGCAATATCCAAAGGGATACCTTTCAGCTTGTCGATCTCGTGGCGGTAGTTAGCACACATGATGTCGTTGTCGGGCTCGCCCTCCCAGTACCAGTCGTTTAAGTCGCCGGCGTGATAGATGCGGCCCTCTCCGGTCTCCACGATGTAGGCAACGCCGCTGTCCGTGGAGAGCAGAGTCCTGATCTTTGCGCCGTTCTCAAGGGTATACTCCTCATTCGCACAGACCTTTAAGATCTGCACGCCTTCTGGGTGATCCGCGGGATCGATATCCTCCGCCAGAACGCCCTGCACCTGCATGCCGCGCTCTTTTAACAGGGCAAAAATGCCTGCCTGATAGTGGTCCTGATGGAAGTGGCTCGCAAAGACGACCACCGGCTTCTCTAAAGAAAGCTTCGGCACCTCTCCCTTGTAATAGTCAAAAATATAATAACAGTCCGCGGTCTCAAGCAAGAAACCGCTGTGTCCGATATAAGTCACTTTCATGGCTGCCACCTACGCCTTCAGAACGACGGTGATCTCGCATGCTGCCTTCTTAAGACATCCGCTTCCCTTTTTGCCTGCGGCGTCAAAAGCATACTCGCCGCGGAAGCCGGTCAGTGTCGCATAGCCGTTCTCATCGGTCACGATGGTCTCGTCGGTGTGCCACTCTTCCTTCACCAGGCGCTTAAGCTCCCTGTAGGAAGGCTTCTCGGAGTTGTCGCTCCTGAGCAGTCCGCTGGGTGCATGGAGCCACGCGCCGTCCGCGAAGTCCCAGCCTGTGATCGCCTCCACCTGAGGATGTGCAAAGAGAGTCTCGTACATCTCCTTCCACTGGCGTACCTGACGCTCCTCTCCCTCGGGTGTGGAGGGCCACTCTTCCACCTGATAATCGTTTAAGTCGGTGATGGTGGAGGGCATGATCTCGCCGGAAAGCAAGGTATTCTCGGTAAAATGCATGGGCAGTCCGAACACGGAGAACCGCTCTAAAATATCCTCCAGTCTCTTAAGACCCATGTAGCCCTTATGCTGGTGGCTCTGGATACCGATGGCGCTGATGGGCACGCCTGCATTCAGGCAGCCGTCGATCAGGATGCGGTAGTCCTCGGAGAGATTGAAATCATTGATCAGAAGCACTGCGTCGGGGTTTGCCGCGTGAGCTGCCGCAAAGACTTCCTTGATAAGGCCAACTCTGCCAAGATCCTTACAGATGCGGGTGATGGCATTGTCGTAGCGGTCATAGATGGGCATGATGACGGTCTCGTTGATCACATCCCACATATCGATCACGCCCTTAAACTCGGTGACCTCCCTGTGGATGCGGTCCAGCTGCTTCTGCAGAATGGTGGGGTTGTCGTAGTCCATGAGCCAGTCCGCGCAGGCGGTGTGCCAGCACAGGGGATGACCCTTGACCTTGGCGCCGTGCCCGGTCAGATATTTTGCCGCGCGCATGCGGCTTGCACTTAAGGGCTCGCCCTCTTTCGGCTCGAAGCCGCCCCAGTAGAAGGGGATGGTTCCGTAGTTGAAAAGCGCAAACCACTTCTCCATTCTCTCCCTGTAAAAATTGATGTCGGGATTTATCTTATCCTCGTAAAAAGCAATGTAGCCGTGGTCGCCCTCGTCCGTTGCGGAGAGGGAGTCGAAAGCGCCCGAGCCGAAGAGGAACTCATGGTTCACAAGCTCTGCCCGCACCTTAACGCCTGCGAGGGGTGCGCCGGTCTCGTCTGCAAAACGCACCTTCGCGGTCTCTTTTCTGTGATCGTATCTGTTCATTCGATTCTGTCCTTTTCCAATGCTGTCAGTTTAAATGGTCCACTCGCCGAATCTTACGGGAGCCGCGGGCATCTCATGCTCGCCGATCATCTTCTCCATCCAGGTCATGTTGTACCAGCGGTCGAACTTGTAGCCCACCTTGGTGAACACGCCGACACTCTCAAAGCCCATTCTCGCATGGAAGCGTACGCTGTCCATGGTCAGGTACTCATCCTCAACGTCCGGCTTGGCGATGCATGCGTTCATGTTCTGAATGCCCATGCCCCTTAAGGATCTCTCCAGGGTCTCATAGAGGGCTCTTCCGATGCCGCATCTCTTCATGTCCTTTCTGAGGTAAATGGTGGTCTCAACCGCGTAATCGTAAGCCGCTCTGCTCTTGAATGCAGCCGCGTAGGCATAGCCCACGATCTGTCCGTCCACGATAGCTTTGATATAGGGGTATTTCGCGGAGATGTTGCGGATACGTCCCTCAAACTCCTCCACGGAGGGTACTTCATACTCAAAGCTTACCGCTGTATTAAGCACGTAATGACTGTATATCTTAAGCAGCTCCTCTGCGTCTGAGGGAAGTGCTCTCTCGATCCTTAACTCACTCATTGTTGTCACCGTCCTTTTTGTTTTTAGGAAAAATATTTTCTCAGGGCAAATCTGTCCTTGAATTCAAACTTCTTGTCAAGAAACGCGCTGATCCTGCCGATGAGCCAGCCGTTTACCAGAGCTGTGATCACGGTTCCTGCCTTGACGCCCTCAAAATGTCCGAAGCCGAAGAAGGCAAAGGAGAGAATGATGGCGATGCCTGCGCTGATGCAGTCGTAGACCGTCTTGACCACGCTGATCTTCAGATTCCACTTGTCGGAGACCTCCTTCACGAAGAGCTCATAGACCTCCGGGGAGATGTAGGTGTGGAACAAAAATGCGATGGCCACGGAGCCAAACAGGAGGCCGATCACGAAAAAGACCACTCTCTGCGCCATGCCCCCGCCGGGAATCAGTGCTACAACTTTCATGCAGAGATCCAGCACCAGGCCGTAGAACACGGCGGTCACGAAGGAAAACAGATAGCCGGGTCTGAACTTGCGGACCACTGCGACAAGCAGGATCAGCAAGACCGCCTGAAGCACATATTCCGCCATGCCGAAGGTAAAAAAGGGCGCAAACCGGGAGATCTTCAGATGTAAAAGGTATGCGGGCGCAACCACCATGGACAGGCCAAGATCGGCGCGCTCCATCAGGGCTGTTCCCACGCAGAGAATAAAGATTCCCAGGAAATAGGCACCTTCCGTGTAAAATGTTTTTTTCAAGTTGATGTTCTCCGTTTCTGTAACTTAGCCCTTCACCGTCGCGCGGTATACGCTTAAAAAGATGATGAGGGAACCGATCGCCTGGGGCAGAGTAAAGGGCTCATGCAGGATGAGCAGGCCCGCAAGCACAGAGATCACGGTGGTCAGGTTAGCCAGAATGGTGGCGCTGCTCACCGGGATGTAATTGCTTCCAAAATTCAGGAGCAGGAATGCGGCAACGGATGAGACTGCCGCAAGATAAGCGATGCTCACCCAGAACATGGGAGTCGCAAGGGCATGTACGATCAGGCCGCTGTAGTCATTTCTGCAGCGGATCAGCGCTACGATCACATAGACGAAGCTGCCCAGTCCGAACATGACATAGGTCCTCTCAAGAGGGGAATAGTAGTCGGAGCTTCGCTTGCTGAACACGTAGAATAAGGATCCCGCAAGGACTGCGATCACCAGCAGAACGGTACCCTTTACGGAGGCGCGCATACCGGTGGCACCAATGGTGGTCAGGAAGACGCCGAACACCGAGAGGACGGCGCAGACTGTCTGGTTGACGCTGATGGCACGCTTGAAAAACAGGCGGTCCAGCACGATGCCCACGATGGGGATCAGCGCGATGATCACTCCCGCAAAAGAGGAGGATGTGTACAGGATGCCGTAATTTTCTGCCGCAAAATAAATGATGGGCTGGAACAGCGCAAGGAGCAGGATCTCCTTCTTAGGCTTGCCCTTTAAGGAGAAGGCAAGCAGGCTTGTTCCGTCTTTTTTCTTAAGGAGGCGTCCGAAGAGCACGATCAGATTCAGGATGACAAAGGCTGTCACGAATCTGGTGGCGATCAGCATCTCGGGCACGGTGATCTCCAGGGCCAGCTTGGAAAAAAGAAAGCTGAAGCCGAAGATGATATTGCCCAGAGCTACCGCTCCGTAGCCTAAGGTTTCTTTCTTGGATCTCATGGCGTTATTTCAGCTTCTTGGAGCTTTTCTCCTTCTTATTCTCCTCGTATACCGCCTTGTAGCGATAGACGGTACGCTCGCTGGTCTCCATGGCCGCTGCAATATCCGCGATGGCGGTGCCGTCCTCAAAGAGGCGGACGAACTTCTCGTAGGAGGCGGTCCACTTGGCGTTGTGCTTCTGACGGCCGCTGGCCTTGCGCTCCTTATAGTAAGCAAGCTCCTCGCGAAGCTTTTTATTTTCTTTTTCCAGTTCTTCGATACGCTTTAATGCCTTTTCTTTTTTCATGTGTCTCTCCCGTATCAATAGTCCTCAAGGAAGTTGTGGGTCACGCCCTGCTTGTCCTTGTACTCTACGATGGTTGACAGGTTCACGTTGGTAACGCTCTTAAAAATATTGTTCTCGACGAAGGGATTGGTCTCCTTCAGCCGCGCGATAATGTTCTTGGTCTCCATGCGCTTGGAGGCTGCGGTGCCGTCCTCCCTGCAGGAGGAGCAGGTGTCGGTGAAGCGGCAGGCGCACTGGATAAAGTGCAGGCCGTTGTAGTCGCGCCATCTGATGATGTCGTCCTCTCGCACCAGGTACATGGGGCGGATCAGCTCCATGCCCTCAAAGTTGCTGCTGTGCAGCTTGGGCATCATGGTCTGGACCTGTGCGCCATAGAGCATGCCCATAAGGATGGTCTCGATGACATCGTCAAAATGATGTCCCAGAGCAATCTTGTTGCAGCCAAG
Organism: Acetatifactor sp.; assembly: GCA_045643625.1. GTDB lineage: Bacteria > Bacillota > Clostridia > Lachnospirales > Lachnospiraceae > Acetatifactor. The sequence continues at coordinate 5,276 of JAZULD010000098.1, forward strand.
CTCCTTGGCCTTGCTGTAGAGGTAACCCCGGCGCATTCTCGCGCAGAGGTAGCAGGGGGATTTCTCCACCTCGTAGACCGCGTCAAAAATATTGGATTCAAAGATCGTGATGGGCACGCCCAGCATTCTGGCATTTTTCTCAATGACCAGACGGTTGACCTCGCTGTAGCCGGGATCCATCACCAGAAAAACGAGCTCGAAGGGGAACTTGTTGTGGCGCTTCAGCTCCTGGAAGAGCTTGGCCATCAGCATGGAGTCCTTGCCGCCGGAGATGCACACCGCGATCTTGTCTCCCTCGTGGATCATGTCGTACTCGTTGATGCCCTTGGCAAACTTGCTGAAGATCGACTTGTGGAAGGTCTTGCGGATGCTTTTTTCCACCTCCGCCTGCTTCTCCTCGTAATTCTCCTGAAACGAGGATACCAGCCAGCGGCTGTAGCCGTCCTTGAGGCTCACGGCATCGTATCCCAGCTCCCGCAGTCTGCCTGCGATCTCGCTGCTCTGGATGCCCTTCATGCAGTAGAGCACGTAGGAGATGTCCCTCGCCAGAGTGCCCCCTTCCGCCTCGCTCACCATGTCGGGGTGACTCTCGGCCTTCGGAATGGAGCCGTAGCGGAAGCTCACCTCGTCTCTCACATCACAGAGTCTGTAGAGTGAGGGGTGCACATCGGCCAGCTGTTCAATTGTGATCTCAGCATTTTCGTAGTTCTCAAACATTGTTAACTCTTTCTATCTGCGGAAGGTCTCCGCAAATTCCTCCGGCGCAAACCGGTGGTAGATCAGATGGTGACCCTCTTCGGTAAAACAGTAGTAGTTATCGTCGGGGGTTCCGTCCGCAAAATAAACCAGATGATCGTAGTCCTCGCCCTGTACGTCCTCGCACACCACGTCGTCGGAGTAGCGGCGAAAGACCGCAAGCACCTCCTCCATGGTGCAGTGATGAGTTCCCGCCACGCGGATCAGGTCGCAGAGGAAGCCCTCGTCGGGCACATTTTCCTTAACGTACTTGACCGCCTGCTCGGAGAGCACCAGGCAAAAACGCCTCTTGTCCCGCAGGATCTCCACCGCTCCAAAGTGCTCTGCCAGAGCCTTCAGTTCCTCGTCGAGCTTCTCTGCAAGCGCCTCCTCGTCCCCTACGCCAAGCATGCGCATCAGGGAAGAGGTCGGGTAGTAGAGTCTTGTTTTGCCTGGGCAAAAGCCCAGCTTGATCTGCTGTTCCTTCAGAACGTAGGTCAGTTCTTTTTCCAGTCGGCTGCTCATCTTATGCTTCCATAGCGGCTGCGATGTCATCCTCGCAGTCAGCCATAGCCTGCAGGGTCATGGTCAGCAGCTTATCCAGTTCCCAGCCGAGCATACCTGCGCCCTGCTCGATGACTTCGCGGGAGCAGCCTGCTGCAAAGGCCTTGGTCTTGTATTTTTTCTTCAGGGACTTAAGCTCCATATCCTTGGTGCTCTTGGAGGGTCTCATCAGTGCGCATGCGCCGATCAGGCCGGTGAGCTCGTCAGCCGCAAAAAGGACCTTCTCCATCTCCAGAGTGGGCTCGATGTCCACGGTAAGGCCGTAGCCGTGAGAGCAGATCGCATGGATCATCTCCTCGCCTACGCCTGCTGCCCTCAGAAGCTCGGGCGCCTTGATGCAGTGCTCCTCGGGGTACAGTTCAAAATCGATATCATGAAGGAGACCTACATTTCCCCAGAAATCGATCTCGCTCTCGTAGCCAAGCTCCTTAGCGTACCATCTCATAACCGCCTCCACGGTCAGACCGTGCTGGATGTGGAAGGAATCCTTGTTGTACTCCTTCAGAAGTGCCAGTGCTGCTTCTCTTGTAATGTTCTGCATGTTGTTGTCTCCTGTCTTGTTCTTATCAAAAAAAACGCGTTTGTTTCTTATCTCTGTCTGCAGATCTCTGCGCAGTGTTCGCAGACCGGTAAATGTCTGCTGTGTAAGCAAGGGATCCCGTCGGTTCGCTTAATGCTGCAGCGTTCGTCCGTTGGTCGGGGTGTTTCGCTTATCCCTATTAAATTCCCGCAAGCTCGCGGATCACGTGTCCTGCGATGGCAAGTCCCGCTGCGCCGGGCACAAAGGACATGCTGCCGGGGGTTGCTCTTCTGCGGGGGGCCGGCTTCCCGGAGGTGTCAGGCTCCTGCGCGCCTGCTGCCGCTGCGTTCTTAGCGTCTGCCTCGATTCCTGCTGCCTCAGCTGCGGTTCCTGCGTCTTCCGCCTGCGCCGCATCCTCCGCGGTCTTAACTTCTGCCTCCTCCGGCACTCTGGGTGTCAGGGGCTTCTCGTCGGAGAAGACCACCGTCAGACTGCGCACGCCTCTTTTTTTCAGTTCGCGGCGCATCACCTTGGCCAGAGGATCGGTGTCTGTGTCGAACAGGTCCATCACACGGAACCTTGTAGGGTCTAATTTGTTGCCCGCACCCATGGCGCTGATCACGGGAACTCCCGCCGCCTTAGCGCGCATAATGATCTCGATCTTGCCGGTCACGGTGTCGATGGCATCCACCACATAGTCATATTCTTCAAAGGGAAAAGCGTCCGCAGTCTCCGGCAGGAAGAAGGTGCGATAGGTCCGCACGTCCGCGTCCGGATTGATGGAGAGCATGCGCTCCTTCATCACGTCCACCTTGTACCTGCCCACGGTATCATGGGTCGCGATGATCTGACGGTTTAAGTTAGACAAAGCGACTGTGTCATTGTCGATCAGGTCAAAAGCACCGATGCCGCTGCGCACCAGAGCCTCGCAGACATATCCGCCCACGCCGCCGACGCCGAAGATGGCCACTCTGCATTTTGCCAATTTGTCAACCGCTTCCTCACCGATGAGGAGCTCGGTTCTCGATAACTGCTCTGACATATTTCCCCTCTTTTTTGTCAAAATAACTCTGTCACAAATTACTCCGATTTTATAATATCCCCAAACCCCGTACTTGTCCATGTATTATCGTGTTTTTACGGCCTCATAAAGGTATTTTCTTGACATGCTCGCTTCAATTGTTAACCTTGTTAACTTTGTGGTTGACAATTGTTAGCTGTGGAAGTATACTGAAGCACGACAATACAAGAAAAGAGGATTCTCCTATGAAAAACAAAAAGACAGTATATGAAATGACGACCTGCGCCCTCTTCACAGCTCTGCTGTGCATCTTAGGCCCCATCTCCCTGCCTATCGGCCCCGTGCCCATCTCCCTGACCATCCTGGTGCTCTTCCTTGCGATCTGGGTTCTCGGCATGCGCGGCACTCTGATCAGTTGTGCACTTTACCTGCTCCTCGGCGCTGTGGG
>JAZULD010000099.1:0-6467 GCA_045643625.1 Acetatifactor sp.
GACCAAGCTCCTCTAAAGTGGTCATGGTGAACTGGGTAGTGATGGATCCGTCGGAGCCTCTTGAGAGGGGTACGAACTCATCCGCTGCCTTCTGACAGATGACAACGCCCGCAGCATGCATGGAGGTATGTCTGGGCAGGCCCTCCAAGCGCTTGCACATGTCGATCAGATAATGGATCTGCTCGTCCTCGTTGTAGAGCTTGCGGAACTCGGGGTTCATCTCCAATGCGCGGTCCAGAGTGATATTCAGCTCATTGGGCACCATCTTGGCGATGGAGTCCACCTGGGAATAGGGCAGGTCCATAACACGGCCTACGTCCCTGATAACGCCTTTTGCTGCTAGGGTACCGAAGGTGACGATCTGCACCACCTTGTCGGAGCCGTACTTGCGGCCCACGTAATCGATGACCTCCTGACGTCTCTCGTAACAGAAGTCGATATCGATATCGGGCATGGACACACGCTCGGGGTTTAAGAAACGGACAAAGAGCAGATTGTACTTGATGGGGTCGATATTGGTGATCTTCAGACAGTAGGAAACGATACTCCCCGCTGCGGAGCCTCGGCCGGGACCCACAGGGATGCCGTTTTCACGGGAATAATTGATAAAATCCCACACGATGAGGAAGTAGTCCACGTAACCCATAGTGCGGATGACGGAGAGTTCATAGTCCAGTCTCTCGCGCAAAGTCTGACCTGTGTCGCCTGCGGGAGCGTTCACATCACCGTAACGCTCGGAAAGGCCGTCGGAGCAGAGCTTGTTCAGATACCCCCAGGAATCGTAGCCTTCCGGCACCTCGTACTTGGGCAGTTTGGTGACGCCGAACTCGATCTCCACGTTACATCTGTCGGCGATGCGCTGGGTGTTCTCCATAGCCTCGATGGCATAGGGGAACAGCAGTCTCATCTCGTCCTCGCTCTTGACATAGTACTGGCCGCCCTCGTAGCGCATACGGTCGGGGTCGGACAATCTCTTGCCGGTCTGGAGACAGAGCAGAATATCGTGGGAATCCGCGTCATTTGCGGAAGTATAGTGTACGTCGTTGGTGACTACCAGAGGAATGTCAAGCTCCCTGCTCATCTTGAGAAGCTCGGTATTTACCAGCCTCTGCTCGGGGATTCCGTGGTCCTGCAGCTCCAGGAAGTAGTTGCCCTTGCCGAAGCACGCCTCGTACTTGCGGGCGCATTTTCTTGCCTCCTCATTGAAGCCCTTGACGATCAGGCGCTGCACCTCACCTGCCAGGCAGGCGGACAGGGCAATAATGCCCTCGTGATACTTGTTTAAGACCTCCATGTCCACACGGGGTCTGTAGTAATAGCCCTCGGTAAAACCGCGGCTGACGATCTTCATCAGATTGGCGTAGCCGGTATTGTTCTCGGCCAGAAGCACCAGATGGTGATAGCGCTCCTCGCCGCCGGTCGCCTCCTTGTCAAAACGTGAGTTAGGCGCAACATACACCTCGCAGCCTAAGATAGGCTTGATGCCGTTGGCTCTTGCCTCTCTGTAGAAATCAATGACACCGTACATAACGCCGTGATCGGTGATCGCCGCGCTGTTCATGCCCAGTTCCTTAACTTTGGCCACATATTCTTTTATCTTGTTGGAACCGTCCAAAAGAGAGTATTCCGTATGAACGTGCAGATGTACAAATGACATGTTCTAACCTCAACTGTGTACTGTAATCAAAACGCAGCATTCGCTGCTTTTTATCCAAAAAATTATGCTTCGGGAGTCTTCTTAAGCTGTTCCTTCGCTCTGTCAAAGCGCTCCATCAGAGGTGCCAGCGCCTCCTTGTCGAAGGTCATGGACTGGGTGTAGGGGTTGATCACGACACCCACAAGACGCTTGTCATTCAGGCCGTTTCGCAGAATGTGCTCGATGGGAGCGTTCATGATGATCCTGGACATATTGCCCTCCTTCATTTCGCCTTCATCGGTAAAAAGAGGCACCCACAGGCCGCCCTCGGAATCCTTCACAAGGTCGAACTTCAGGCGCACGCCCTGCTCAAGGACGCGGGGTCCCAGCTTCTCGAAGGTATCCTTGTCCATGTTATCAAGCACATGGTTCGCGTCAACCACGGGTGTGGGAGCCGCTCCGCCCTGCAGCATACGCTTAAAAAGGACGCGCATCACAATGTCGATCGACTGCTCGGTGCGCACCTCACAGGAGTTGGCCACCGCAATTTTGATATACTGATTGTCCGCATAAAGTTGTGCTCTGTCCTGCATTTTTTCTCCTCCGTGCCACAGGGTGATAGATAGTATTATTATATCACGCTTAAGGCAAGGGAGACAAGACTGCGTCTGCAATCGGTCTTTTGCTTCGGGTACTTCGTGGATGCTCAGGGGCTATCATGCGGCTCCGGGCCTGCATGGCGAATTTTTTTGCATCAAAAAACCGCAGGTCCTAAGGATCTGCGGTCTTAATTGACTCATATTATGCAAGATATGCCTTTAAGATATCTGCCTTGTCGGTCTTCTCCCAGGGAAGTTCAACATCGGTACGTCCGAAGTGGCCGTACGCTGCGGTTGCGCCGTAGATGGGACGACGAAGGTCTAACATCTTGATGATGCCTGCGGGACGAAGGTCGAAGTTCTCACGAATGATCTCCACCAGCTTCTCGTTGGGAAGCTTGCCGGTGCCGAAGGTGTCCACCATAACGGAGGTAGGTCTTGCCACACCGATCGCATAGGAGAGCTGGATCTCGCACTTCTTTGCAAGGCCTGCTGCTACAATGTTCTTGGCAACATAACGTGCTGCGTAAGCTGCACTTCTGTCCACCTTGGTGCAGTCCTTACCGGAGAATGCACCGCCGCCGTGACGTGCGTAGCCGCCGTAGGTATCAACGATGATCTTACGACCGGTCAGACCGCTGTCGCCGTTGGGACCGCCGATTACAAAACGTCCGGTGGGATTGATATAGAAGCGGGTCTCCTCGTCGATCATATCAGCGGGAAGCACCTCGTCAAATACGTACTTCTTGATGTCCTCGTGGATCTGCTCCTGGGTCACCTTCTCGTCATGCTGGGTGGAGAGAACCACTGCCTCAAGACGAAGGGGCTTGCCCTCTGCGTCGTATTCCACGGAAACCTGGCTCTTGCCGTCGGGTCTCAAGTAAGGCAGGGTGCCGTTCTTGCGGACCTCGGAGAGTCTGCGGGTAAGCTTGTGTGCCAGAGAGATGGGGTAAGGCATAAGCTCGGGAGTCTCGTCGGTTGCAAAACCGAACATCATACCCTGGTCGCCTGCGCCGATAGCGTCAAGCTGCTCGTCGTTCATTGCGCTCTCTCTTGCCTCAAGTGCACGATCAACGCCCATTGCGATATCTGCGGACTGCTTGTCAAGAGATACCATAACGGAACAGGTGTTGCCGTCAAAGCCCTTCTCGGATGCGTCGTAACCGATGTCGGTCACGGTCTTGCGCACGATGGAAGGGATATCGATATTGGCCTTGGTAGTGATCTCACCCATGACCAAAACAAAACCTGTGCTAACACAGGTCTCGCATGCCACACGGCTGAAGGGATCCTGCGCCATCAGTGCGTCCAGTACCGCGTCGGATACAGCATCGCAGATCTTGTCGGGATGTCCCTCTGTTACTGATTCGGATGTAAATAAAAACTTTTCCATACTTCTCCTCGGGGTGATACTCCTATCAGCCCGTCTTCAATTTGAACTTCTGAAACTCTCTGTCGTCCTTGAGCAGCTCGATCTGAGCGCCCAGGTTCTGGAGCTTCAGGTGAAAATCTTCATATCCTCGCTCGATGAAATGAATGTCACGGACAGAGGAACAGCCCTCTGCTGCCAGTGCCGCGATAACGAGGGCTGCGCCTGCGCGCAGATCAGGTGCGGAGATGACAGCGCCTGTATATTTGCCCACACCATCAATGATGGCGGTGTTACCCTCCACCTTAATGTTGGCACCCATACGGGTCAGCTCGTCCACATATTTGAATCGATTCTCGAAAATACTCTCTGTTACGATACTGGTACCTGAGGACAGAGCCAGAGCAACGGTGATCTGGGGCTGCATGTCCGTAGGAAAACCGGGATAAGGCAGCGTCTTAACGTGGGTGTGGCGTAAGGGCTTGGACGCAACCACTCTGATGCAGTCGTCCTCCTCCTTCACTTCACAACCGATCTCTAAGAGCTTCGCTGTGATGGACTCCAGATGCTTGGGGATCACGTTCTTCACGGTCACATCGCCTCTGGTCACAGCAGCAGCAAACATAAAGGTACCTGCCTCGATCTGGTCGGGAATGATCACATACTCGGTGCCGTGAAGTTCGGAAACACCCTTGATGCGGATCACATCGGTACCGGCGCCCTTGATATTGGCACCCATGCTGTTTAAGAAATTGGCAAGATCCACCACGTGAGGCTCCTTGGCGGAGTTCTCAATGATGGTCACGCCCTCTGCCAATGCAGCTGCCATCATAATATTGATGGTGGCACCCACACTGGAAACATCCATATAAATATGATTACCCACGAGCTTCTCAGCTCTGGTCTTGATCATACCATGCTCAATAACGACCTCTGCACCCAGAGCACGGAAGCCCTTGATATGCTGGTCGATTGCGCGGAAGCCGATATCGCATCCGCCGGGCAGAGCTACCTCTGCGTGTCTGTATTTGCCAAGCAAAGCGCCGATCAGATAATAGGAAGCGCGGATCTTGCGGATATTCTCGCCCTCCACTACCAGATTATTGATATTGGCTGCATTGATGACAACATCATGACGGCTCTCTCTCTTCACCATAACGCCGATGTCCTGCATGGCATTTAAGAGAACATTAGTGTCGCGCACATCGGGCATATTGCCGATGCGTACGGTGCCGTCAGTCATGACAGCCGCAGCAAGAATCGGAAGCGCAGCATTCTTCGCTCCTCCGATCTCAACCTCTCCCACTAATGGATTACCGCCTTTGATTGCGTATTGTTCCATCTATTTCTACCTCATGTCAGGGTTAGTGTATTATCTCATACAAGCAGAATAGCACATTCCTGTCAATTTGTAAACAAAAGCCTTTTTTGCCTGTTACTGAAGATACTTTAAGGGGTTCACCTGCTTGCCGCCGATCAGGATCTCGAAGTGTACATGAGGTCCCGAGGTGATGCCGGTGTTGCCGCTCAGTGCGATCTTCTGGCCCTGTTTTACGGTGTCGCCCACCTTGACGAGGACCTTACTGTTGTGTCCGTATCTGGTCTGTCGGCCGTCGGAGTGGTCGATGAAGACAGCGTAGCCGTAGCCGCTGCTCCAGCCTGCCTTTACAACAGTTCCGCCGCAGGACGCGTACACGGGAGTTCCTGTGGGAACCGCCCAGTCCACACCCTTGTGGTAGGTGCTGGCACCCTTGGTAGGTGCTTTACGTTTGCCGAAGCCCGAGCTGAAACGTCCGCCGGATACAGGCTTGATGTAGGTGGGAGGGATCTTGGTGCCGCGCTCAACGATCTTGGGCACTGCCTCCATGACGATCTCCTCCTTGAGAATATCTCTTCTCTTCAGAAGATCGTTCTCAAAGCTCTCATCCACGACGATCTTGCGGAAGCCCGCGGAAGGCTGCTGAAGCACCACGGTCTGGGTGGTGTACCAGGAGTCATTATCTACATAAATGACATCTGCGTCATATATTTCCTCGTAATATCTGCGCGCCACATGCTCCACGCGAAGGGGAGGCTCAGGCACGGTGGTGATCAGCTGCTGACCCACACGAATCACAGAGTTGACATCTGTAAGCTGATCGCTGTTCATCTCGATCAGTCTTTCAACCGGCTGATTGAGCTTGATGGCGATACCGGAGAGTGTATCACCCGATTCCACAGTGTATTCCTCCGGAACCTCCTGTTCCATAGTCAGGTCTGCGATGGCAGTCTCAAGATCCGTCAATCCTTCCACCGGAACACAGGCCTCTGCGATCTCCACCTTCTGACCGAAGGAAATGGATCTCACGCCCAGCTCGTACTCGTCAAAGGAAAGTTCGCGCTCCTCGGCGTAATTGCTGCCCAGGGACGCAAGAACGGTCTGGATGCCGCCCGACATGCTGTCGTTTCTGGCCTCCTCGATCATCTCTTCCTCGATCTGCTCCACTGTCTTATTCACCATGCAGGTCTGGATCTGAAAAGCACGGTTGTTGTCGCGCACCAGATCTACATGGAAATTATTCTCTTCGTTATACTTATCCACTGCCGCCTGCAGCAGGGTCTTCACCTCATCCGCATTGTCGAGGCTGACCATATAATCTTCGATCTTGACCGTGTAGGAGCTGTTCAGGTTCTCGTAGACGTTGCTTCGAAGCGCCGCCTCCATTTTTTCCCTGACAGTATCCTCGCTGTCCAGTCTGCCGTACAGAAGCTCCCCGCCCTCAAAGGTCATGTCTGCTTCCATGTAGACCATCTTGTCATACTGTGACGCAATGCTCCTTCTCGCCTGCACGAGAAGTTCCTCCGCCCGGTCCATACTGCCGAG
>JAZULD010000100.1:0-4453 GCA_045643625.1 Acetatifactor sp.
GATCAGAAGATCGTCCTTGGTCAGCTCAACGTTGACATCGCCTACCATGAAGGAGATCTTGCCCTGTGCGTTTAATTCGTCCATAGCAGCATTGCCGTCTAAGGAAGCCAGGGTCTTCTGGATACCGCCGAGCTGCTTACCGTACTTGGGTCCTACTGTACGCAGCTGAGGCTTGAAAGTGTAGGAGGTGAAGTCTCTTACATCGTCGGTGAAGATCACTTCCTTAACGTTCAGCTCCTCGCGGATGATATCCTGATAGAAGCCGTCCAGCGCAACATCTGCCTTGACATACATCTTGCTGATGGGCTGACGGTTCTTGATATTTGCTTCGTTTCTGCAGGCACGTCCCATAACTACTGCGTCGAGAACGTCCTCCATTGCCTTCTCAAGATCCTTGTCGATGTAAGCCTTCTCAACTACGGGGAAGTCACACAGATGGATGCTCTCGGGAGCGGTCTCATCGATGCTTCTTACCAGATTCTGGTAGATATCCTCGGTCATGAAGGGGATCATGGGAGCGGAAGCCTTGCTGATGGTGACAAGTGCGGTGTACAGAGTCATGTAAGCATTGATCTTATCCTGCTCCATACCCTTAGCCCAGAAGCGCTCACGGCTTCTTCTTACGTACCAGTTACTCATCTCATCCACGAAATCCTGCAGAGCCTTTGCTGCCTCGGGGATGCGGTACTTGTCTAAGTTGGTGTCAACCAGTTCAACTACGGTGTTTAACTTGGAGAGGAGCCACTTGTCCATAACGGCAAGCTTGTCGTACTCCAGGGTGTACTTGGAAGCATCGAAACCGTCGATGTTCGCATACAGTACAAAGAATGCATAGGTATTCCAGAGAGTACCCATGAACTTACGCTGACCCTCCATTACTGCCTTGCCGGAGAAACGCTTGGGCAGCCAGGGAGCGGAGCTTGTGTAGAAATACCAGCGGATCGCGTCTGCGCCGTAGGTATCAAGTGCATCAAAAGGATCGACAGCGTTGCCCTTAGACTTACTCATCTTCTGGCCGTTCTCATCCTGAACGTGACCCATAACGATTACGTTCTCATAAGGCGCCTTGTTGAAGAGCAGGGTGGACTCTGCAAGCAGGGAGTAGAACCAGCCTCTGGTCTGATCCACTGCCTCGGAGATGAACTGTGCGGGGAACTGCTGCTCGAACAGATCCTTGTTCTCAAAAGGATAGTGATGCTGAGCAAAGGGCATGGAGCCGGAGTCGAACCAGCAGTCGATAACCTCGGGAACACGCTTCATGGTGCCGCCGCAGTCGGGACAGGTCACAGTGATCTCGTCGATGTAAGGGCGATGCAGCTCAACGGTCTTGGCTGCCTCGTTGCCGCTCATGTTGTAGAGTTCCTCACGGCTTCCGATCGCATGGATCTTGCCGCAGGAGCACTCCCAGATGTTCAGAGGAGTTCCCCAGTAACGATTACGGGAGAGGCCCCAGTCCTGGATGTTCTCCAGCCAGTTGCCGAATCTTCCCTCACCGATGGACTCGGGGATCCAGTTGATGGTCTTGTTGTTGCGAACCAGGTCATCTCTGACAGCGGTCATCTTGATGAACCAGGATTCTCTTGCATAGTAGATCAGGGGAGTGTCGCATCTCCAGCAGAAAGGATAATCATGCTCGAACTTGGGAGCGGAGAAGAGCTTGTTCTCCTTCTCAAGGTCAACTAAGATCACGGGATCTGCTTCCTTGACGAACTTGCCCGCATAAGGGGTCTCCTCTGTCATTTCGCCCTTGCCGTTTACAAACTGGATGAAGGGCAGATCGTACTTACGGCCGACCTGAGCATCGTCCTCACCGAAAGCGGGAGCAATATGAACGATACCGGTACCGTCGGTCATGGTAACGTAATTGTCACAGGTCACAAAATGTGCCTTCTTGCGCTGCTTTTCCGCAGCAATGCCGCAGCACTCGAATAAGGGCTCATACTCCTTGTACTCAAGATCCTTACCAACGTAGGTCTCAAGTACCTCGTATGCGCTCTCGCCGTCCTTGGCAAGACCGCCGAGCACGCTTCCGAGAAGTGCCTGTGCCATGTAGTAGGTGTAGCCGTCAGCGGCCTTGACCTTTACATAGGTCTCCTCAGGATTTACGCAGAGTGCGGTGTTGGAGGGCAGAGTCCAGGGGGTAGTGGTCCATGCTAAGAAGTAAGCGTCCTCGCCTGCTACCTTGAAGCGTACCACTGCGGAACGCTCCTTGACTGCCTTGTAGCCCTGTGCAACCTCGTGGCTGGACAGAGGGGTACCGCAGCGAGGGCAGTAGGGAACGATCTTGAAGCCCTTGTAGAGCAGACCCTTGTCCCAGATGGTCTTCAGTGCCCACCACTCGGACTCGATATAATCATCGGTGTAGGTTACGTAGGGGTTGTCCATATCAGCCCAGAAACCAACGGTTCTGGAGAAGTCCTCCCACATACCCTTGTACTTCCATACACTCTCCTTACATCTGTCGATGAAAGGTGCCAGACCGTATTCCTCGATCTGTTCCTTGCCGTCAAGGCCGAGAAGCTTCTCAACTTCCAGCTCAGCGGGCAGACCGTGAGTGTCCCAGCCTGCTTTACTGGGAACCATATAGCCCTTCATGGTGCGGTAACGAGGGATCATATCCTTGATGGTACGGGTCTCTACGTGACCGATGTGGGGCTTACCGTTTGCGGTGGGAGGTCCGTCATAGAAGGTGTAGGTCTCGCCTTCCTTGCGATGCTCCATGCTCTTTTCGAAGATGTTGTTCTCCTTCCAGAAGAGCTCGACAGCTTTCTCTCTCTCCACAAAATTCAAATTGGTGTCAACCTGCTTGTACATAGTTTTTCCTTTCCCGGGCCGTTTTTGGCCTCACTGAGTAAAAAAAATAGCTCCATCCCGTAATAGGACGAAGCCAAGCTATCGCAAACCACCTGTTACAACATACGCCGGAAAAACCGGGTGATATGGTTTCCTGTAACGGGGGAAATCCGTTCAGAACTACTCGTTGCCTTTTGTCCTGACAGCTCGAAAGTGATATTCACACGATCCCTACTCGCACCGGTCTTACACCGTCACCGGCTCGCTTTGCCTTTTGGGAAAATGCTACTGTCTTTGTCACAGCCTTTGAATCTAATGCAATGTATTATATATCCCTGTTTTTCAAATTGTCAAGCATGATTCTTAAAAAACGCCTGATATAAAGGAAATACGGGCGTTTGCGCCCTCCCGCGGCGGTGAATTGACTTGCATTTTCGCATCGATGAGTTTATTATTACATTAATTTCTGCCCGGTGCAGGAACTTACCTTGTACGATTCGGAGCAGGAACTTACAACTTCCCTTATAAATTCGATCTTTCTTTATAATATAGGAGGCAATATGGACAGACAGAATCTTACCCTTATGACCGACCTGTACGAACTGACCATGATGCAGGGCTACTTCAGACACAAGGACCGCAACGAGACCGTGATCTTTGATGCTTTTTACCGCTCCAATCCCTGCGGCGGCGGTTATGCGATCTCCGCAGGTCTCGAGCAGATGATCCGCTACATCAAGGAGCTGCACTTCGCTCCCCAGGACATCGAGTATCTGGCTTCCCTCAATATTTTTGATGAAGACTTCCTTGACTACCTGAAGGACTTCCGCTTCTCCGGCGACATCTACGCCATCCCGGAAGGATCCGTCATGTTCCCCAGAGAGCCCGTAGTAAAGGTCATCGCTCCCATCATGGAGGCGCAGCTGGTCGAGACTACGATCCTTAACATTATCAACCATCAGAGCCTGATCGCCACCAAGGCCGCACGCGTGGTACACGCTGCCCGCGGTGACGGAATCCTGGAGTTCGGCCTCAGACGCGCGCAGGGTCCCGACGCAGGTACCTACGGCGCAAGAGCTGCCATGATCGGCGGCTGTGTGGGCACCAGCAATGTTCTGGCAGGCCAGCTCTTCGGCGTACCCGTTCGCGGCACCCATGCTCACAGCTGGGTCATGAGCTTCCCCGACGAGTATACCGCTTTTAAGACCTACGCAGATATGTATCCCGGTGCATGCATCCTTCTGGTAGATACCTATGACACCTTAAAAAGCGGCGTTCCCAATGCGATCCGCGTCTTCACCGAGATGCGCGAGGCAGGCATTCCCTTAAAGGGCTACGGCATTCGTCTTGACAGCGGCGACTTAGCTTACCTGTCCAAGAAGGCCCGCAAGATGCTGGACGAAGCCGGCTTCCCCGATGCGGTCATCTCCGCTTCCAACGACCTTGATGAGTACCTGATCGACAGCCTGAAGGCTCAGGGCGCTGCCATCACCTCCTGGGGTGTGGGCACCAACCTGATCACCTCCAAGGACAACCCTTCCTTCGGCGGCGTTTACAAGCTGGCCGCAATTCAGGGTCCCGACGGCGAGTTCATCCCCAAGATCAAGGTCAGCGAGAACTCCGAGAAGGTCACCAACCCCGGCAACAAGATGATCTACCG
>JAZULD010000101.1:0-8590 GCA_045643625.1 Acetatifactor sp.
GCGACCTGAATCATACTATGAAATAATGCACGGAAGTCCGTGCTCCTCGAGCTGGATATCGATGTCGATGACATCATAATGCCCATTCTCGATAAAAAAGCTGAAAATAATATCCGTCAGATCCGCAGGGGACAGCGCATAGCCCGCCCTGGCGAGCAGATCTTTGGTCTCATCCAGATTCAGCTTCGCTCCGACGCACAGAAGGAGCGCCTTGATCTTATCCGGATGGAAATCCTTGTTTTTCTTGACCTTGTGAAAATACTGTTTGGTCAGACATGCCCTCTTGTACACATCGACATTGTTCATGTTCTTCGATTCGATCAGGTACAGAAGATACTCCGAGAAAGTGTCCGCCTTGTGCTCCAGCCTCTGATCCAGCTTGCGCTCAAGCTCCGCCACAGCATCCTCATCGTCCCAGGGGAAAAAGGATTCCCTTCTTTCATGCACCGGCATGCATGATTCATCGCCGCGATACGCGTCTCCATACTCTTCTTCCCTTGCCCTTGCCACATAATTGTGGTCGATAAAAGCCTCCAGCTCCGGGTAGATCTTCTTGCCGAGATTCACTGCTTTGCCGTCGAACACGACCAGGAAAATGTCCATCTCATTGCCCAAAAGAAAAGCATTGATCTCGTCCACCGCAATACGCATGCCCTCTTCCTTTGGATATCCAAACCCGCCGGTTGAGATCAGAGGAAATGCAATGGACCTGATTCCGTTCTCCTTTGCGATCTGCAGACTCTTACGGTAACATGAGCGCAGTTTCTCCTCCTCACCGGAGTCGCCTCCCATGTAAAGAGGGCTCACGGCATGGATGATATACTTCGCCTGCAGCTTGAAACCGGGGGTAATAAAGGCCTCGCCCTCCGGAACATAACCGATCTTCTCCTTTCGATATTCCAGGAGTTCCTCATAACCTGCTGCATTGTAAACTGCACTGTCGCAGCCGGTGCCTACGGAGACAAAATCGTTCGCCGTATTGACAATGGCTTCCGTATTCATTTTGGTAATATCGTTACGAACGATCTTTAATGACATATTTTTCTACTTCCCAATAAACTTCCCGATCTCCTCCACATCGTCAGAGAACAGCACGTGGTTCATGCTGCCGGGATCGATGAAACCGGCCTTCTCCATGTCGTCAAGCATGACGCGAAAAGGCTCATAA
Organism: Acetatifactor sp.; assembly: GCA_045643625.1. Classification (GTDB taxonomy): domain Bacteria; phylum Bacillota; class Clostridia; order Lachnospirales; family Lachnospiraceae; genus Acetatifactor. Next base: position 1,169 of record JAZULD010000101.1, read on the forward strand.
AAATTGTTCCGGTTAAAAAGAATACATTTCTTGTCGAACACGCCGATCTTGGTCAGCGTGATCACTTCCGAGATCTCGTCAAGGGTTCCGATGCCGCCGGGAAGCGCAATGAATGCGTCCGCCAGCTCCAGCATTTTGCCCTTGCGCTCGCTCATATTTTCTGAGACGATCAGCTCCGTCACATAAGGCTGAGGTCTGTTTTTGATAAAATCCACATTGCCGGGAATCACCCCGATGACTTCGCTGCCAAGGTCAAAAACAGCCTTCGCAACCGTTCCCATAAGTCCGGAATCTCCGCCGCCGTAGACAAGCGTGTGGTGATTGTCCGCGATCCATCTGCCGAGTTCTCCGGCCGCTTCCGTATAGATAGGATCCTTGCCAAAACCGGATCCGCAATAAACTGCAATCTTCATAAAGCACTCCCCTTTCGCTCCGGTTTATCTTGCTTAATGGCTGCCTGATGTCCTTGCTGCGGATGCCGCATTGGAGCTGACGATCATAATAAGCAGTATCTCTGTCACGATCACATTTGCAATGGTGGTGCTGATCACAGAGTTCATCGCGGTGCGATCGTCATCCAGATGCTCAAGGGCATACGCCAGGATCGAATACATGCTTCTGGTGGTATCGCCTAAGTACCACTTGAAGCCCTTCTGCTTCTTCAGGTAATCGTAGATCTCCCTAATAGCGGCTGCCTGCGCGTCAGCACTCTCTTCGATCATGCCAAGCACTGCTGTTAAAGGCATCAGATCAGATCTGGAGCCGGGGATCCTCGCACGCTTCAGCGCTGCAAAAGAAGTATTAATCGCTGCGGTCTTAGCCTGTACGCTCTTGTCGGACAATGCCATGATCTGTGCAGTCATGTGTACTTTTTCTTTGGAAAACGCCATCTTACGGCATGCTTCATAGCACGCTGAAATATCTGTAGAGATCGCGTTGTAATTGATATCTCTGCTCACAAGCATCGCAAGGAAGGGTCTGTCCTCATCGCCGGTAAGCCAGAAGTGCTCGGATTTCATACCCTTATACACCGTCTCGAGCTTCTCAATGTTCTCATCCGCCTTCGCAACGCCGCCGGCCTCATAAATATTGATGGCAGCCAGCACCATGTAAGGAGAAGCGGTCAGCTTATGCAGCTTGCGCAGCTTCTTATACACCTCAAGCAGGCCTGCCAGATACTCCTCGTAATTGCCTGCAAGACACATCTTGGTGACCACGATCGCCTTTGCGATACCTCGAAGCTCGGAAAAAGCGCCGACATTCTGCTTAAGATATTTTCTGCACTCCACATACCTGTCCACGTCCGCTTTTCTGCCCTCGCAGGCAAAAAGAAACGCTGACAGGATCGCCATGGTAGAGGGGCTCACATCCCAGGCCATCTTCTTCTGAAGTGCTTTTTTATCGATTACGATCTGATCCAATAACTGTCTTGTCTTAGCTTCCATTGCAGGTTCCCCTTTTCAAATAAAAATTACTGTTCGTTCCTGCCGCTGTTCGAGGTCATTCTGTTCCAGTTGTCCATGAGACAATTGTAGACGTACATGTTGGGACTGTATTTCTGAAAATACGCTGTGTTGTCGCCGCCCAGGATCTTCAGCGCAAAAGCTCCTACCGCCCTGGACCTGGACTGTCCTGCGTAGCAATGGATCAGCAGCGTCTCCACATTCCTGTTGGCCATGATAAAGTCGATGACCTCCTCTGCCATCTCGTCTGTGAACAGCACCGCATCCTCCACCTCTCGCACCACATCGTCAAAATACAGTGTCAGAACATCCTGACAATAACGGTTCTCCGCGAATGTGACGCCGAATCCGTCCGTGTGGGTGTCCTGAATAGAGAGCACCGCGTACGTGTCGGACCGCTCCACCAGATTCTCCATACCGGCAGGATAATAATGCTTCATAACATATTCAAATGCATCAAAAACCGATTTGACCAGGACTCGCTTCATAGGTTCTCTCTTTTCGTGGGTGCGGCAGTATCTATACTCTTATATATATTATACCATATTTTGAACATAAAATGAAGAGAGAAGCCTTCCGGCTCCAACTCATCCATGATCTCTGCTTTTTACCTTCCGGGGCAAACGACCTTATTCAGTTCATTGATGCGGTCGATATATTTTTTTCTTCTCTCGGAACTCAGGATCTCGTACTGATAGCAAAGCAGCGAGTTCATGATCTCCGCAATGCTGGTCTTGCCGCAGTTCTTGATTCTCTTAAGGTCCTCATCGCTGTCGATGGCCTCCGCCAGATCGCCGACGGTGTGACAACCGATTCTTCTTAAGCAGTTGTAAGCCCTGGCGCCCAGCTCCAGGCACTCCAAGTCTGCCTCATGCATCGCGCTGTTGATGTAGATAGGGAAGCGATATTTTCCCTTCTGCTTCACCTCGTCCATATTGGTAGCGATTGCAATTGCATATAAAGTGGGCAGAAAAGTCTGCGCCACGACTCCTTTTTCCTCTTTCATTCTCAAATGCTCCTCCCGTGGGGGCGGCATCCGTTAGTCTTCCCTGTGCTCCTCGCGCACATACTCGACACCGCCGTCCTTATCCTTGCAGACAGCCAGAACAGAGTGGATCGACATTCTGCGCACATAGCTCAGTTCGCGATACACTTTGTTGACATAGGCCTGCATGGTCGCCTGATTGGAAGCCATTCCCACTGCGTGAAGGTGACAGCTGCCGGCAGTAATATAGAGTTCCTGCACAAAAGCAGACTCTCCCAGGTAATTCTTGACTGTTTCAAAATCCCCGGGATTCGTCTCCATATCCAGGATAAATCTGCAGGCGCCTGCCACATTGACGGTCCTGATCTTCGTTTCGTAACCGACGATCACTCCGCTCTGCTCCATGGCCTGCATTCTGCTCTTTACCGCCGTTCTGGAAAGTCCCACTTCCCGCGCGATCTGCTCATACGTCTTTCTTGCGTCGTGCTTGATAGCGTCCAGTATTTTGATATCAATTTCCTGCAATTCGTTTTTGTCCATATGAGTGTCCTTTCCGGCTTCCGTTGATAGTAACTGTAACGATGTCGACTTCGTTTATCTTATTTTATGGCAAAATAATTTGAGGTGCAAGAGGGCGATTTTCGATATGCATGTATCGTCTTGCGTTTTGTGTAAAAATCTGTGTTGTTGTATGCGTTTCGATTGTTTGTATGGCTCTTTCGTTTTGCATGAATTCTTCATGTGATTTTGTGCGATTTGATTGCATGCATATTATTTTGCAAAAAGAAGGAGCCAAACCTGCCGCCTGCAGTTTTGACTCCTGTGGATTCGCATATGATCATTCCCAATCACACAAAAACAGAGCACCCGAAAGAATCCTTCCGAATGCTCTGTCGCTACTCTTTTTTATAATGTTTTTGCCATCATATGTGCTGCGGTGATTGCATCCTTCAGGTTGCCCACCTTGTCACAGTCGCCGATGACATGCGCACCCTCGATAGCAACGGGGGTAGGATCGTAGCCGACCGCAAATACCAGGGTATCGGCGTCGGCGATAGTGATCTTCTCGCCATTCTTCTCGTAGGTGATAGTGGTCTCGGTAACCTCGGTCACCTTGCTGCTAAGCTCCAGCTTAACGCCCTTCCTCATCATTCTGGTGGTCAGTGCGCTCTTTGCGGCGCCGCCCTCACCAACCATGAGATTGGCTGTCATCTCGATCACAGTCACATCTCTGTTCGCGGGGAATAAGTCGTTCACCAGGGGAGCGAGGTAATCTGCAGTCTCACAGCCTACGGAACCGCCGCCGATGATAACGATCTTTCTGCCGGGGAATGCTTTACCGGTAAGGATATCGTCTGCAGTCATGGTCTGCTTGAATACCTTGAAGGGAGCGATCTCCTTGGGTCTTGCGCCGGATGCACATACGACCTCATAGCCCTTGAATTCACCTTCGAGCATTTCTGCAGTCACTTCACAGCCCAGACGAACTTCAACGCCCTCATTCTCCAGACGCTTTCTCATGAACTTGATGACCTTGCAGAGTTCCTGCTTGCCGATGGGCACGGATGCTGCACGGAGCAGGCCGCCAAGCTCGGTGTCCTTTTCACAGAGAACTACATTGTGGCCGCGCTTCTTCGCTACGTGCGCTGCCTCCATACCTGCAGGGCCGCCGCCGATCACGAGGATATTCTTCTTCACTTCGGCGGGCTCGATGTTCTCACCCTGAACGGAAGGATTTACGGTACAGCCGATGGGTTTACCAAACATGATGCCGGTCAGACATCTTCCGCAGCCGATGCAGGGTCTGATCTCGTCAGCCTTGTCAGCCCTGGCCTTGTTGGCGAACTCACTGTCACACAGGTTGGGTCTGCCGATCAGACAGATGTCCGTCTTGCCGTTCTCGATCAGCTCCTCAGCGATCCAGGGCTCATTGATTCTCGCAACGGTTGCCACAGGGATATTGACATACTTCTTGATCTCCTCGGAAGCGTGCGCGTGAGGCGCGGGAGTGGTTCCGGGAGCGGGCATGGAGCTGCCTCTCTTGATGGTGTTGCCGCCGGATACATGAATAAAATCAACACCGGCCTTCTCCAACTGCTTGGAGACATAGATCATATCATTCAGGGTCAGACCGCCGTCGCTGTACTCGTCGCCGGAGATGCGGACATCGATGATGAAATCCTCGCCGCACATTTTTCTGACCTCAGCGATCACTTCCAGAGTCAGGCGAAGTCTGCCGTTGATATCTCCGCCATACTCGTCTGTACGCTTGTTGTATAAAGGTGTGAGGAATCCGCCCAGCAGACCATGTGCATGAGCTGCCTGGATCTCAACACCGTCGCCGCCTGCCTGCTTGAAGCGGTAAGCAGCCTCACCAAACTTGATCACAAGATCCTTCAATTCTTCCACTGTGACCGCACGGGGCGCCGACTTGGCATAGTAGGGACCCACATTGGAGGGTGCGATCAGCTGAGGGGTTCCGGGAATGGGGAACGCCATGTATGCGGGATGGAACAGCTGTGACAAAATCTTTGTGTCATACTGATGGACCGCATCTACAAGCTTCTTCCAGCCGGGGATATAGGAGTCATCATAGATGGACATATCGCCGGGCAGATAGGTGTAGATAGGCTCAACGGTGGTTACTTCCGTAATGATCAGGCCAACACCGCCCTTGGCGCGGTTGGAATAATGCTCCACCAACGCATCGGTCACATAACCCTTGTCTGCCAGATTGGTAGACAGCGGAGGCATGAAGATCCTGTTTTTGACGGTCGTATTACCGATCTTGATCGGTGAAAACAATTTGTCGTATGCCATGTTTTTGTTACCTCACCGAAATTAAATGTTGTTAGCTGCGCGGTAACCGGTTCTGATTGCGGAAGCGATATCAGCGGTTCTCTCGCCGGAGCAGTCACCAACATACTGAACGGGAACGGTGATGCCGCTCTCGTCAAAAATATTTTTCTTGGAACCAAGTGCGTTAACGATCACGTCTGCCTCGAGAACGACCTCGGACTCATCGGTAGTGTTCACTGCCTTGACAGTGTTGTTCACTACGGAGCTCACCTTGGTGTTCACAAACTGCTTCACGCCGTGTGCGGCAAAATCCTTCATGATCAGAGGCATAACGGTGCTGGACTCGCCTGCAGCGATCTTGTCCATCATCTCAACGATGGTCACGTCACAGCCCTTGTTAGCCAGGTACTCTGCAGTCTCGGTACCTACAAGTCCGCCGCCCAGTACAACGCACTTACCGGACACTTCAGCGCCCTTCAGAACGTCCCATGCGGAAACTACGTTGCTGTTCTCAACAGGCATGGGAAGTGCCATGCTGTGAGCACCTACTGCGATGATTGCAGCGTCATAAGTATTCAGAACATCTACAGTTGCTTCAGTATTTAACTTCACCTCTACGCCAAGTACAGGTAATATCTTCTCATAATATTCTACGGAACGCAGGATCTCGCTCTTTCTGGGAGGAACTGCTGCGATGTGGATCTGGCCGCCGATCTTGTCACTCTTTTCAAAAACAGTCACGCTGTGGCCTCTCTTGGCTGCAACTCTTGCTGCCTCTAAGCCTGCGATACCTGCGCCTACGATCGCTACTTTTTTCTTCTCATCAGCGGGCTTGATAAAGATGGTGGTCTCGTCGCCGTTCTCTGCATTCAGTACGCAGGAGATATATCTTCTGCCCTGGATAGCATCTACACAGCCCTTGTTGCAGTTTAAGCACTCACGAATGCACTCACCGCAGGCAACCTTGTTGGCAATATCGGGATCGGTCAGCAGGGATCTGCCGTAACCGATGATATCTGCATCGCCGTCCTCTAAGATCTTCTCGCCTGCTTCAACGGTAACCACGCGGCCTACGGTCGCAACGGGAACGCTGACTACGGACTTCACATGCTTAGCAGCTGCCAGAGTCCAGTTGTAGGGAACATCGCCCATGGGAGGGATGGTGTCGCCCATGTTGCCGGTGTGGTTGGCCTGTGCAACCTGGATCATATCAATGCCTGCTGCCTCGAGCATCTTGGCAAATTCTACTGCCTCTGCCTCTTCCAGACCGCCCTTACCTCTGAAGGAACCGTCTGCATTAATGGTAACGATGGGGAGCTTATACTCAACCACAAGTCCGGGAGCAGCTTCCTTGATCGCTGCTACGACTTCCAGTGCGTACTTTACACGATTCTCAAGGCTTCCGCCATAGGAATCTTCACGATGATTTAAGATCTTGGAGCAAAGGGAACCTAACAGACGGTCACCGTGAACCTCGATCGCATCGATGCCTGCTTCTTTGGCCTTGGCTGCGCTGTTAGCAATGCTTGCCTTGATCTGAGCCAGCTGCTCTACGGATGCCTCATTGACAAAATTCTGCATGTCATGATGAAGCTTCGCATAAGCGTCCTTGGTCAGCTTATCTGCCTCTGCGCCCTTGGCTGCTGCCTCTTCCATGTTGCCTGCTGCCTTCGCCTCAGCTGCTGCCTTGCCGGCCATCTGAGCCATCATGATCATTCTGCCAACGCCGGGAACATCGTACTCGGGATGGAAGATCTGCAGTGCAACCTTACTGTCATATGCGTGAACTGCGTCAGCAAGCTTCTTATATGCGGGGATCTGGCTGTCATCATAAAGCTTGGGAGTAGGGGATGCGGTTCTTACGGGAGCAACATCACCGATTACAATGTAGCCTACGCCGCCCTTAGCCAGTCTCTCGTAGAAGCCTAAGCTTCTCTCACCGATAGATCCGTCTCTCTCCTCATAACCTGTTGTAAGAGGGGGGAACATAATTCTGTTCTTAAGTGTCATGCCGCCAACCTGAATAGGCTCCAATAATTTCTTACCCATACTTGCCATACCTCCTGTATTGTTTGTTGGGAAAAGGGTTAAATAGTTGTTGGGAAATAACGATTGTTATTTAGTCTACTTGAAAAACGTAGATAGCTATATTATAGCGCTTTCATCAGAATCAAT
>JAZULD010000102.1:0-2577 GCA_045643625.1 Acetatifactor sp.
GAACCGGTAGGCAGCAGGACAATTTCAAAAGATACCGACTTGAACTTGAGCTCCGCGACCATCCGCAACGAGATGGTCGATCTGGAGGAGATGGGTTTCATTGTGCAGCCCCACACCTCCGCAGGACGAATCCCCTCGGACAAGGGTTACCGCTTCTATGTGGATACCCTGATGGGTGAGGCGGACAAGCATGTGGTGGAGCTGACCGAGATGCTTCTCGAGCGTCAGGACAAGATGGAGACATTGTTAAAACAGATGGCCAAGGTGGTGGCACAGAACACCCAGTACGCCGCAATGATCTCCGCACCTCAGACGAGACGCAACAAGGTCAAGTTCATTCAGCTTTCCCGCGTGGACGCAGGTCAGATCCTGGCGGTCATCGTGGGCGAGGGCAATGTGATCAAGAATCACATCTTAAGCGTCAGAGGCGAGCTTAACGACGAGACGCTGCTGAAGCTGAACATCCTGCTCAACACTCACTTAAACGGTCTTTCCATTGATGAGATCAACCTTGGAATGATCACCGCAATGAAGCAGCAGGCAGGTATCCACAGCGATATCGTCAGCGAGGTCATCGATGCGGTGGCAGGTGCCATCAATGAGGAGGAGGATCTCCAGATCTTTACCAGCGGCGCCAACAACATCTTCCGCTATCCCGAGCTTGCGGATCACGCAAGGGCGAGCGACCTGATCAACACCTTCGAGGAGAAGAAGCTCCTCGGCAATCTTGTGAAGGACGTGCTGGAGCAGGAGGAGAGCGACGGCGGCATTCAGGTCTACATCGGCGACGAGACACCGATCCAGGGCATGAAGGACTGCAGCGTGGTGACAGCCACCTACGAGCTGGGCGACGGAATGAAGGGAACCATCGGAATCATCGGCCCCAAGCGAATGGACTATGACAAGGTAGTGGGAACCTTAAGGAACCTCCAGTACAGACTGGATGAATTATATCGCAATAATGATGCAAGATAGAAAGGATGAACGGTATGTCAGAGCAGGAAAAAGAGATCCTGGAAGAATGCGAAGCCGAAGCTGAAGCAGAGGCTTGCGAGGAAGCAGACGTTCAGGAGGAAGAGAGCACAGGGGAGACCGGCGAACCCGAGATGACCCGTGCCGAGAAAAAAGCCGCTAAGAAGCAGGCGAAGGCAGACAAAAAGAACGACGCCTACAAGGAACAGATCGAGCAGCTTGAGGACAGAGTAAAGCGTCAGATGGCTGAGTTTGAGAACTTCCGCAAGCGCACCGACCGAGAGAAGCAGGCAATGTTTGAGACCGGTGCCAAGAGCGTGATCGAGAAGATCCTTCCCGTTGTTGACAATTTTGAGAGAGGTCTGGCAAGCGTGCCCGCAGAGAAGATGGAAGATCCCTTTGTGGACGGCATGATGCGCATCTACAAGCAGATGCTGACAGAACTCGACAATCTGGGCGTTAAGCCCATCGAGGCAGTGGGGTGCGAGTTCGATCCCAACCTGCACAACGCAGTTCTCCAGGTGGAGAGCGAGGAATACGAATCCGGCGTTGTTGCACAGGAACTGATGAAGGGTTACACCTACCGCGACAGTGTTGTACGTCACAGCATGGTAGCGGTCACCGTATAGAATTACGAAATCAGAAACTTATTTTTCAATAGGAGGAAATAAAAATGAGTAAGATTATTGGTATTGACCTTGGAACAACCAACAGCTGTGTAGCTGTTATGGAAGGTGGTAAGCCCACCGTTATCGCAAATGCAGAAGGCGCACGTACTACTCCTTCCGTTGTAGCATTCACCAAGACCGGTGAGAGACTGGTCGGCGAGCCCGCTAAGCGTCAGGCAGTAACCAACGCTGAGAAGACCATCTCTTCCATCAAGAGAGATATGGGTACCGACAACGGCCGCAACATCGACGGCAAGAAGTACTCCCCTCAGCAGATCTCTTCCATGATCCTTCAGAAGCTGAAGGCAGACGCAGAGAGCTACCTCGGCGAGAAGGTAAGCGAGGCAGTTATCACCGTTCCCGCATATTTCAATGACGCACAGCGTCAGGCAACCAAGGATGCAGGTAAGATCGCAGGCCTTGATGTAAAGCGTATTATCAACGAGCCCACCGCAGCTGCTCTGGCTTACGGTCTTGACAACGAGAGAGAGCAGAAGATCATGGTATACGACCTGGGCGGCGGTACCTTTGATGTATCCATCATCGAGATCGGTGACGGCGTCATCGAAGTTCTTTCCACCAACGGCGATACCCACCTCGGCGGTGACGATTTCGATAACAAGATCATTCAGTGGATGATCAGCGAGTTCCGCAAGACTGAGGGCGTTGACCTCTCCGGCGATAAGATGGCAATGCAGAGACTGAAGGAGGCAGCTGAGAAGGCTAAGAAGGAGCTTTCCAGTGCTATGACCACCAACATCAACCTGCCTTTCATCACCGCTACCGCAGAGGGTCCCAAGCACTTTGATGTCAACTTAAGCCGTGCACAGTTCGATGAGCTGACCCGCGACCTGGTTGAGAGAACCGCTATTCCCGTACAGAACGCAATGAGAGACGCAGGTCTCACCAACGCTGACCTTGGTCAGGTACTTCTTGT
>JAZULD010000103.1:0-6317 GCA_045643625.1 Acetatifactor sp.
CGGAGATCTTAGGCTACAGCAAGGCTCAGACTTTTATTAAGATCATTCTTCCCCAGGTGATCAAGCGGGTACTTCCCCCCGTCACCAATGAGACCATCACTCTGGTCAAGGATACCTCTTTGGCCTTCACCATCTCCATCGCGGAGATGTTCACCGTTGCCAAGCAGATCGCTGCTGCCAAGACCAGCATGATCCCTCTGATGGCAGCAGGCCTTTTCTACTACGTGTTCAACCTTCTGGTTGCGCTGGTAATGGAGAAGATCGAGAAGAAACTGAGTTATTATCGTTGATCTGTGTGATCGATCGACAGATGGGAGAGTATATGGAGCAGATCCTTCTGGAAATGAATCATGTGAAAAAGAGCTTCGACGGGGTGGACGTTCTCACCGACATCAGTCTGAATGTCAAAAAGGGTGAAGTTGTATCCATCATCGGTCCCTCCGGCTCCGGCAAGTCCACCTTGCTTCGCTGCGCGACTCTTCTCGAGAAGATGGACGCAGGTGAGCTGATCTATGCGGGCGAGAAGGCCGCATGGGACGAGACCGACTCAAAGACCGGAGAGCGCAGAGCAGTCTACGCTTCCAAGAGTAAGCTCAAGCAGATCAAGCATGTATTCGGACTGGTATTTCAGAATTTTAATTTATTTCCTCATTACACTGTAATGAAGAATATTATCGACGCACCCGTTCACGTGGACAAAGTGGACCGCAAAGAGGCTGTGGAGCGCGCTAAGAAGCTCCTTGTGCAGCTGGGACTGGAGGAGAAGGCGGACGCCTACCCTTACCAGCTCTCCGGCGGACAGCAGCAGAGAGTCTCTATCGCAAGAGCACTTGCCTTAGAGCCCGAGATCCTCTTTTTTGACGAGCCTACTTCAGCTCTGGACCCTGAGCTCACCGTGGAGGTGTTAAAGGTCATCCGCCGTCTTGCCAGCGAGCATATGACCATGATCATCGTTACCCACGAGATGCAGTTTGCCCGCGAGGTGTCCGACAGGATCATCTTTATGGAGCAGGGTGTCATCGTGGAGGAGGGTACTCCCGACGAGATCTTTGCGACCGACAACGCCCGTGTGAGGGAGTTTATCGGTAAAATGAACGCTTAAACGTAAAAAGACCGACACAGTATTTTTCATGATATTGTGTCGGTTTTTGTGTTTTTTTTCGTCGGTAGTGCTGATTGTATTTGAAGGTTAGGTAAGTTATAATTAGGCTGATTTGGGTAACAATACATTTAATGCTGCCCCGTGCAGCGGAATGGAGGACATAATGAAGAAACTGGAACAGCTTTATGAAGGAAAGGCCAAGAAGGTATTCCTCACCGACGATCCCGATGTACTGATCGTGGATTACAAGGATGACGCAACCGCTTTTAACGGTATCAAGAAGGGTACCATCGTAGGCAAGGGCGTTATCAACAACAAGATGACCAATCACGTATTCAAGATCCTTGAGAAGGAAGGCGTTCCCACTCATTATGTGGAGGAGTTAAGCGACAGAGAGACCGCTGTTAAGCGCGTAGAGATCGTCCCTCTCGAGGTAATCATCCGCAATGTGGCTGCAGGCAGCTTTTCCAAGAGACTGGGCGTTCCCGAGGGTACTCCCTTTGAAGAGCCCACCATCGAGTTCTCTTATAAGAACGACGAGCTCGGCGATCCCCTGATCAACGACTACTTTGCAAGAGCACTGAACCTTGCAACCTGGGAAGAGATCGAGACCATCAAGAAGTACGCTTTCAAGGTAAACGATGTTCTGAAGGCATATTTCCTTCAGGCAGGCATCAAGCTCATCGACTTCAAGATCGAGTTCGGCCGTTATCACGGTCAGATCATCCTTGCGGATGAGACTTCTCCCGACACCTGCCGTCTGTGGGATGTCAACACCAACGAGAAACTGGACAAGGACCGTTTCCGCCGCGACCTCGGCAACGTTGAGGAAGCTTACAACGAGGTATTCAAGAGACTTGGCCTGATGTAATCCGGCAGCGTTTTTTCGAAAAAAAGGAGTATTTGCATGAATACAGACAGATATCTTAGCCCTCTGTCCGAGCGTTATGCGAGCAAGGAGATGCAGTACATCTTCTCCCAGGATATGAAGTTCCGCACCTGGAGAAAGCTCTGGGTCGCGCTGGCAGAGACCGAGAAGGAACTGGGCCTTTCCCAGAACGGCAAGCCCGTTATCACCGATGAGCAGATCGAAGAGCTGAAGGCACACGCCGACGACATCAACTACGATGTTGCGAGAGCCCGTGAAAAAGAAGTGCGCCACGATGTAATGAGCCATGTATATGCTTACGGACAGCAGTGTCCCAAGGCAGCAGGCATCATCCACTTAGGTGCGACCTCCTGCTACGTTGGCGACAACACCGACATCATCGTAATGACCGAGGCTCTGAAGTTAGTGAGAACCAAGCTCATCAACGTAATGAAGGAGCTGGCTGATTTCGCCGACAAGTACAAGGCACAGCCCACTCTGGCATTCACACACTTCCAGCCCGCACAGCCTACCACCGTAGGTAAGAGAGCGACCCTGTGGCTGCAGGAGTTCTGCTTAGACTTAGAGGACCTTGACCACGTGCTCTCCACCATGAAGCTCTTAGGTTCCAAGGGTACCACCGGTACTCAGGCTTCCTTCCTTGAGCTGTTCAACGGAGACCACGAGACCATCGACAAGATCGATCCCATGATCGCTGCCAAGATGGGCTTCAAGGAGTGCTATCCCGTATCCGGACAGACCTACTCCCGCAAGGTCGACACCAGAGTCTGCAACGTGCTCGCAGGCATCGCCGCAACCGCTCATAAGATGAGCAACGACATCCGCCTTCTTCAGCACCTGAAGGAAGTGGAAGAGCCCTTCGAGAAGAGCCAGATCGGTTCCTCCGCAATGGCTTACAAGCGCAACCCCATGAGAAGCGAGAGAATCGCTTCCCTTTCCAGATATGTAATGATCGACGCACTGAATCCTGCGATCACCTCCGCAACTCAGTGGTTCGAGAGAACCCTGGACGACTCTGCCAACAAGAGACTCTCCATTCCCGAGGGCTTCCTTGCAGTGGACGGTATCCTGGACCTGTGTCTGAACGTAGTAGACGGCCTTGTGGTATATCCCAAGGTCATCGAGAAGAGACTTCGAGCTGAACTTCCCTTTATGGCGACCGAGAATATCATGATGGACGCTGTTAAGCTCGGCGGCAACCGCCAGGAGCTTCACGAGCGCATTCGTGAGCTTTCCATGGAAGCCGGACGCAATGTCAAAGTTGAGGGTAAGGAGAACAATCTGCTTGAGCTCATCGCTGCGGATCCTACCTTCCACATGACCCTTGAAGAACTTCAGGAGTGCATGGACCCCGCAAGATATGTGGGACGCTCCAAGGAGCAGGTGGATGCATTCCTTCAGAATGTCATCAACCCCATCCTTGAGGAGAACAAAGACATTCTTGGCGTAAAGGCAGAGATCACCGTATAAAAATAAAAACTGACAGCGAGGAGATTAACATATGGGCGGATTTTTTGGAGTAGCAGCAAAAGAGGATTGCGTGTTCGATCTGTTTTTCGGAGCAGATTATCATTCCCACCTGGGAACCAGACGCGCAGGTATGGCAGTATACAGCAAGGAAAAGGGTTATGACAGAGCAATTCATAACATCGAGAATGCCCCCTTCCGTACCAAATTCGACAAAGATGTAAACTCCATGAGCGGTAATCTGGGTATCGCATGTATCTCGGATTACGAGCCTCAGCCCCTGATGGTTCGTTCCCACCACGGCACCTATGCGATCACCACCGTGGGCAAGATCAACAATCAGGAGGAACTGATCAAGGATATTTTTTCCGACGGCCATTCTCACTTCCTTGAGATGAGCGGCGGAGATATCAATGCTACCGAACTGGTTGCGGCTTTGGTCAACCAGAGAGACAACCTGGTCGAGGGTATTCAGTATGCTCAGGAAGTGATCGAAGGTTCCATGACCATCCTGATCATGACCCCCATCGGAATCTATGCGGCCAGAGACAGGCTTGGAAGAACTCCCGTGGCTATCGGCAAGAAGGAAGGCGCCCACTGCGTATCCTTCGAGAGCTTTGCTTACCTGAACCTCGGTTACAGCGAGGAGAAGGAGCTCGGCCCCGGTGAGATCGTTGTTGTGACCCCCGAGGGCGTCCGCACTCTGGTGCAGCCCGGCAAGGAGATGAAGATCTGTACCTTCCTCTGGATCTACTACGGATATCCTTCTTCTTCCTACGAGGGAATCAGCGTAGAGAGAATGCGTTACAACTGCGGTTCCCTTCTGGCAGACAGAGACGATGTCCAGCCCGACATCGTTGCGGGCGTTCCCGATTCCGGAACTGCCCATGCGATCGGTTATTCCAACCGTTCGGGAATTCCTTTTTCCCGTCCTTTTATCAAATATACCCCTACCTGGCCCAGATCCTTCATGCCAACCATGCAGACCCAGCGTAATCTGATCGCGAAGATGAAGCTGATCCCCGTGCACGATCTGATCCAGAACAAGAGCCTGCTGCTCATCGATGACTCCATCGTAAGAGGTACCCAGCTTCGAGAGACCACCGAGTTCTTATATCAGAGCGGTGCGAGAGAGGTGCACATCAGACCTGCGTGTCCTCCCCTTCTTTTCGGTTGTAAGTACTTAAACTTCTCCAGATCCTCCCCCGACATGGTACTGATCACCAGAAGAGTCTTAAAGGAGATCGAGCAGGAGGGCAACACCATCGATCTGGCAAAATATGTGGACCCCGATACCGCAGAGTACAACGAGATGGTGAACAGGATCGGCAAACAGCTGAACTTCACCTCCCTGCGCTTCCACAGACTGGACGATATGATCGAGTCCGTAGGACTTGACAGAAGCAAGCTCTGCACCTATTGCTGGGACGGCAGAGAATAAACAGGGGTAAATTGCATAATTATAAATATTGATTTTACTTATAGCGCAAATCGTGATATAATCACTTCGTGTTTGGTGGTGTGATCGCCACATGAATACGATAATGTGCAGAAGAGGAGAAACCTATGGTAAAAGCAGTAGTCGGCGCCAACTGGGGCGACGAAGGAAAAGGTAAAATTACAGATATGATGGCACAGGAAGCGGACATTATCGTTCGTTTTCAGGGCGGTGCAAATGCAGGACACACCATCGTAAACAACTACGGTAAGTTCGCACTTCACACTCTGCCTTCCGGCGTTTTCTATGAGCATACCACCAGCGTTATCGGCAACGGTGTTGCACTCAATATCCCCATCCTGTTCAAGGAGATCCAGAGCATCGTGGAGAGAAATGTTCCCATGCCCAAGATCTTAGTGTCCGATCGCGCGCAGATCGTAATGCCTTACCATATTTTATTCGATCAGTACGAGGAGGAGAGACTGGGCGGCAAGTCCTTCGGCTCCACCAAATCCGGTATCGCTCCTTTCTATTCCGATAAGTTCGCCAAGATCGGCTTCCAGGTAAGCGAGCTCTTTGATGAAGAACTGCTCGTTGAGAAGGTTGCACGTGTGTGCGAGACCAAGAACGTTATTTTAGAGCATCTGTATCACAAGCCCGCCATCGATCAGAAGGAGCTGCTTGCTACTCTTCATGAGTACCGCGACATGGTTGCACCTTATGTGTGCGACGTTGCATCCTTCTTAGGTCAGGCACTGAAGGAGGGTAAGACCATTCTGTTAGAGGGTCAGCTGGGAACTCTTAAGGATCCCGATCACGGCATCTATCCTATGGTAACATCTTCCTCCACTCTGGCTGCATACGGTGCGATCGGTGCAGGCGTTCCTCCTTATGAGATCAAGGAGATCGTAACTGTCTGCAAGGCATACTCCTCCGCAGTAGGCGCAGGCGCATTCGTTTCCGAGATCTTCGGTGACGAGGCAGACGAGCTTCGCCGCAGAGGCGGTGACGGCGGCGAGTATGGCGCAACCACCGGCAGACCCAGACGTATGGGTTGGTTTGACTGTGTTGCTTCCAAGTACGGCTGCAGACTGCAGGGTACTACCGATGTAGCATTCACCGTTCTGGATGTTCTTGGTTACTTAGATGAGATCCCCGTATGCGTAGGCTACGAGATCGACGGCGAGGTTACCACCGACTTCCCTGTAACCAGCAAGCTTGAGAAGGCTAAGCCCGTTCTCAAGACTCTGCCCGGTTGGAAGTGCGAGATCCGCGGCATCAAGAACTATGAAGATCTTCCCGAGAACTGCAGAAAGTACGTTGAGTTCATCGAGGAGCAGATCGGTTATTCCATCACAATGGTTTCAAACGGCCCCGGCAGAAATGATATCATTTACAGAGAGAGCCCTCTGAAGAAGTAA
>JAZULD010000104.1:0-6079 GCA_045643625.1 Acetatifactor sp.
TTGCCGGAGGTGGGCTCGATGAGGGTGGCGCCGGGCTTTAAGATACCTCTTGCCTCCGCGTCATCGATGATCGCTCTTGCTACGCGGTCCTTGACGCTGCCGGCGGGATTAAAATATTCAAGCTTGGCCAGAACGGTGGCCTTCAAATCGTTTTCTTTTTCAATGTTGCTCAGCTCCAGCAGGGGAGTCTTGCCGATCAGCTGGTCGGCGGATGTATAAATTGCGCTCATGGTCGTAGTCTCCTTCTTTAGTGGTGTAGGGGATGATACTGTCAATATACATCTTTTCACCTACCAAGTCAATAGGCAAATAATAAGATGTAAAAACAGGACGGGGGATGCCCGTCCTTGGGTGTTTTTTACTGCTCGCGGAAGGTGATGGAGCCGGTCACATGGTCCATGCTGTCAACGATCGCGAGGGACTGGAGATCGTAGCCTAAGTTGCGGATGATCTGGCCGCCGGTCTGGAAGCCCTTCTCGATAGCGATGCCGATACCCTCAACGGTGGCGCCCGCCTGGGAGATGATGGAGATCAGACCCTGCAGTGCGCAGCCGTTTGCAAGGAAGTCGTCGATGATCAGAATATGATCGTCGGGACTTAAGAATCTCTTGGAGACGATAACGTTGTTGGTTCTCTTATGGGTGAAGGAGATGACCTCTGCGGTGAGCATTTCGCCATCTAAGTTGATGCTCTGGCTCTTCTTGGCAAAAACTACCGGAACGCCGAAGTGCATTGCTGCAACACATGCGATGCCGATGCCTGAGGACTCGATGGTCAGGATCTTGTTGACGGGCTTGCCCTCAAATCTGCGCTTGAATTCGGCACCGATCTTGTCGAACAGCTCAACGTCCATCTGGTGATTCAGGAAGCTGTCGACCTTTAAGACATTACCTTCCTTGATGACACCGTCTTTCATGATTCTTTCTTCTAAAAAATTCATGGCCTTCTCCTTTTGTGTGCTTGTCTGTATGTGTATGTAATTGTGTCGTACGTTTGTGTCGTGTGTCGTTTTGTCTTTTCCCGAAAAATAAAACAACTTATGTGGTATTATACTACGATGCGGCGCAAAATGCTACACGGGAAATGCACATAAAATGAAAAAACATCGCGGGCAAAAACAGAACAAATGTTTGCAATGCATCCTGCCCTGTGGTATAATAATATACCTATTGTGAGGTATATTTATGGATCACTTTATTTTACATTCCGAATATCAGCCCACGGGCGACCAGCCTCAGGCCATTGCCGAGCTGGTGGAGGGCTTTGAACAGGGCAATCAGTTCCAGACACTTCTGGGCGTTACAGGCTCCGGTAAGACCTTTACCATGGCCAACGTTATTGCCAAATTGAATAAACCCACACTCGTCATCGCGCACAACAAGACCCTGGCAGGTCAGCTCTACGGAGAGTTCAAGGAATTCTTCCCGGAGAACGCCGTGGAGTATTTTGTGTCCTACTACGATTATTATCAGCCGGAGGCATATGTGCCCGCCTCCGATACCTATATTGCCAAGGATTCCTCCATCAACGACGAGATCGACAAGCTGCGTCTGTCAGCGACCGCATCCCTCACCGAGAGACGAGACGTTGTGGTGGTAGCCAGCGTGTCCTGCATCTACGGTCTGGGCAGTCCCGACGAGTACAAGGATATGATCGTCTCCCTGCGCCCCGGCATGATCAAGGACAGAGATCAGGTCTTAAGAGAGCTGGTAGACATCCAGTACACCCGCAATGATATCGACATGCAGCGCGGCAGTTTCCGTGTGCGCGGAGACGTGCTGGAGGTGTATCCCGCGGAGGGCGGCGATTACCTGATCCGCATCGAGTTTTTCGGCGATGAGATCGACCGCATCGCCCAGGTGGATCCCCTGACAGGCAAGGTCCATGCGTCGCTGTCCCACATTGCGATCTTCCCCGCTTCCCACTATGTTGTGGGCAAGGACAAGATCTTAAAGGCCTGCGACAACATCGAGAAGGAGCTTGAGGAGCGCGTGCGCTACTTCAAGGGAGAGGACAAGCTCATCGAGGCCCAGAGAATCGCGGAGCGCACCAATTTTGACGTGGAGATGCTGCGTGAGACAGGCTTCTGTTCGGGCATTGAGAACTACTCCCGCCACTTAAACGGCACTCTGCCCGGCGAGCCTCCCATGACTCTGATGGACTTTTTTAAGGACGATTTCCTCATCATCATCGATGAGTCTCATATGACGGTGCCCCAGATCAGAGGCATGTACGCGGGCGACCGCTCCCGCAAAAATACGCTGGTGGAGTACGGTTTCCGACTGCCCTCGGCGCTTGACAACAGACCCCTTAATTTCACGGAATTCGAGAATCACATCGACCAGATGCTCTTCGTGTCCGCAACTCCCTCCGACTACGAGGAGGAGCACGAGCTGCTGCGCACAGAGCAGATCATCCGCCCCACAGGTCTTCTGGACCCCGAGGTGGAGGTGCGCCCCGTTGAGGGCCAGATCGACGATCTGATCGGCGAGGTCCGCAAGGAGACAGAGCGTCACAACAAGGTGCTGATCACCACCCTGACCAAGAAGATGGCGGAGGACCTGACCGACTATATGCGCGAGGTAGGCATCCGCGTGAAATATCTGCACTCCGACATCGATACTCTGGAGCGTGCGGAGATCATCCGCGACATGCGACTGGATGTTTTTGACGTGCTGGTGGGCATCAACCTCTTAAGAGAGGGCTTGGATATTCCCGAGATCGCTCTGGTAGTGGTGCTGGATGCCGACAAGGAGGGCTTCCTTCGAAGCGCGACCTCCCTGATCCAGACCATCGGACGTGCGGCACGAAATTCTGACGGACATGTCATTTTGTATGCGGACATGATCACAGATTCCATGCGCATTGCGCTGGATGAGACCGAGAGAAGACGTGCCATTCAGATGAAATACAACGAGGAGCACGGCATCACGCCCCAGACTATCAGGAAGGCGGTGCGCGAGCTCATCAGCATCAGCAAGGTCATCGCCAAGGAAGAGATGCGCTTCGAGAAGGATCCCGAGTCCATGGACCGCAAGGAGCTGGAGAAGCTTATCGCCGACATCCAGAAGAAGATGCAGAAGGCGGCAGCGGAATTAAACTTCGAGGCTGCGGCAGAGCTGCGCGACAAGATGCTGGAATTGAAGGGCAAACTGCGCGATATGGACGCGTAATTTGTCCGGGCGCCCGCTTTGCCGGAGGGCAAGCCGCGGGACAGCCCGCTCGGATAATGAAAGACACAAGTGACAATACATACGGAGGTGCGGCATGCAGGCTGCAGAAGAAGTACAGAAGATCCTGTCCAGAGGACAGGCACAGGAATATATCAGGATCAGAGGTGCGGCTGAGCACAATCTGAAAAATATCGATGTGGACATCCCCAGAAACCAGCTGGTGGTGCTGACCGGTCTGTCCGGTTCGGGCAAGTCATCCCTTGCTTTTGACACCATCTACGCGGAGGGTCAGAGACGCTACATGGAGTCTCTCTCCTCCTACGCAAGACAGTTCCTGGGACAGATGGAGAAGCCTAACGTGGAGAAGATAGAGGGTCTGTCTCCCGCGATCTCCATCGACCAGAAATCCACCAACCGCAATCCCCGTTCCACCGTTGGAACCGTGACGGAGATCTACGACTATTTCCGTCTGCTCTACGCGAGGATCGGTATCCCCCACTGCCCGGAATGCGGCAGGGAGATCGCCCGCCAGAGCGTGGATCAGATGGTGGACCAGATCATGACCCTCGAGGAGGGCACCAGAATTCAGCTCCTGGCACCCGTGGTGCGCGGCCGAAAGGGTGAACATGCCAAGGTACTGGAGCGCGCCTCCAGAAGCGGTTACGTGCGTGCCCGCATCGACGGCAGCCTCTATGAGCTGACCGAGGAGATCAAGCTTGATAAAAACATCAAACATAACATTGAGATCATCGTTGACCGTCTGGTAGTCAAGGAGGGCATCGGTCGCCGTCTGGCAGATTCCATCGAGAACGTGCTGGAGCTGGCTGACGGACTCCTGGTGGTGGATGTCATCGGCGGAGAGCCCATGAACTTCAGCCAGAGTTTTTCCTGCCCGGACTGCGGTATCAGCATCAGCGAGGTGGAGCCCAGAAGCTTCTCCTTCAACAACCCCTTCGGTGCCTGCCCCGAGTGTTTCGGTCTGGGCTACCGCATGGAGTTTGACGAGGACCTGATGATCCCCGATAAGCGAATGAGCATCAGACAGGGTGCCATCGCGGTCTGCGGCTGGCAGTCCTGCGCGGACAAGGGAAGTTTTACCAACGCAGTGCTTCAGGCGCTGTGTAAGGAATATCATTTTGATCTGGATACTCCCTTCGAGGATTACCCCGAGAAGGTGCAGAATATTCTGCTCCACGGAACAGGCGGCAAAGAGGTGGAGGTGCATTACTCCGGTCAGCGCGGCAGGGGCATCTATCCCGTTGCCTTCGAGGGCCTGATCCAGAACGTGGAGAGACGCTATAAGGAGACTTTTTCCGAGACCATGAAGCAGGAGTATGAGAGCTTCATGCGCATCACTCCCTGTAAGGAATGCAACGGCATGCGCCTGAAAAAAGAGTCTCTGGCAGTCACCGTCTGTGACCGCAATATCTACGAAGTGACAAACCTGTCAATTTTACAGCTGGACGACTTCCTGCAGAATATGCAGCTGACCGGACAGCAGCAGCTGATCGGTAAGCAGGTGTTAAAGGAGATCAGAGCCAGAGTGGGCTTCCTGATCGACGTGGGACTGGACTATCTGTCCCTGTCCAGAGCGACGGCAACTCTTTCCGGCGGTGAGGCGCAGCGTATCCGACTGGCGACCCAGATCGGCTCCGGCCTGGTGGGCGTCTGCTACATCCTGGACGAGCCCAGCATCGGTCTGCACCAGAGAGACAATGACAAGCTTCTGAATACCTTAAAGAGCCTCCGCGACCTGGGCAACACCCTGATCGTGGTAGAGCATGATGAAGATACCATGCTGGCTGCTGATTATATCGTGGACATCGGCCCCGGCGCCGGAAGCCACGGCGGTGAGATCGTGGCATGCGGTACCGCTGAGGAGATCATGCAGGTTCCCGAGTCCGCGACCGGAAGATACTTAAGCGGCGCGGAATTTATCCCCGTGCCCGCGAAGCGCAGAAAACCTGCCGGCACCCTGAAGATCCTGGGAGCTGCCGAGAACAACCTGAAAAATGTGGACGTTGAGGTTCCCCTTGGCGTTATGACCTGTGTCACCGGTGTCTCCGGCTCCGGCAAGAGTTCCCTGGTCAACGAGATCCTCTACAAGCGTCTGGCAAGAGACTTAAACCGTGCCCGCACCATCCCCGGCAAGCATGCAGGCGCTCTGGGCATCGACAAGCTGGACAAGGTCATCGCCATCGACCAGTCCCCCATCGGCAGAACGCCCCGCTCCAATCCCGCTACTTACACAGGTGTTTTTGACCAGATCAGAGACCTGTTTGCGGCAACCGCAGACGCCAAGGCCAAGGGTTACAGTAAGGGCCGTTGCAGCTTCAATGTGAAGGGCGGACGCTGTGAGGCCTGCTCCGGCGACGGTATCCTGAAGATCGAGATGCACTTCCTGCCCGACGTATACGTGCCCTGCGAGGTCTGCGGCGGCAAGAGATACAACCGTGAGACCCTGGACGTTAAGTACAAGGGCAAGAGTATTTTTGACGTGCTTGATATGACCGTTGAGGAGGCACTCACCTTCTTTGAGAACGTGCCCTCCATCCGACGCAAGATCGAGACACTTTACGACGTGGGACTGTCCTACGTGAAGCTGGGTCAGCCCAGTACCACGCTTTCCGGCGGTGAGGCGCAGCGAATCAAGCTGGCCACCGAGCTCAGCAAGAGAAGCACCGGCAAGACCATCTACATCCTGGACGAGCCTACCACCGGTCTGCATTTTGCGGACGTACACAAGCTGGTAGAGATCCTTCACAGACTGGCAGACGGCGGCAACACCGTGGTAGTCATCGAACACAACCTGGATGTGATCAAGACTGCGGACTATATCATCGATATGGGACCGGAAGGTGGAGACGAGGGCGGTACTGTGATCGCCCAGGGTACCCCGGAGGAAA
>JAZULD010000105.1:0-5695 GCA_045643625.1 Acetatifactor sp.
TTCGGCATGTATCTTGAGGATGAGTGGTACTGCCTGACCGCCAGGGAGCACATTTTAAGCGATGACGCTGTAGAAGGTCTTGACGTATCCATTCTTCAGGACAGACTTCTCGGCCCCGTGCTTGGCATCGGCGATCCCAAGACCGATAAGAGAATTGATTTCGTCGGCGGTATCAGAGGTCTCGGTGAGCTTGAGAAGAGAGTGCATTCTGACATGAAGATCGCGTTCTCCATGTATCCCACATCCATCGCTGAGCTGTTCGCAGTTGCGGATGCCGGCAGACTGATGCCCCCCAAGTCCACCTGGTTTGAGCCTAAATTAAGAAGCGGACTGTTCCTGCACAGCCTTGCTGACTAAAGTGGGTCGGACGAATTGTTTTGTTCAAAAACGGTGCAAACAGCCGTTATAGATAAGATTTATGTTTTAGGAGGTTTTTAAAATGTTTGATTTAGCAGCTATGGCTGCCGGCGGTTGGCTGTCCGGCAAGCTTTTAACCATTGTGATCAAGGTGATCGTAGCGATCGTTATCTTCTTCATCGGCCAGAAGGTGATCAAGTTTGTCACCAAGGCACTTCGCAAGTCCCTTGAGAAGACCGAAGTAGAAAAGGGTGCGGTTCAGTTCTTCGTATCCTTCCTGCGCATCGCTCTGTACGGCCTTCTGATCTTTTTCCTGCTTCCTTACATCGGAATCGAGGCAACCAGCGTTCTTGCTCTCGTAGGTTCCGCAGGTGTTGCTATCGGTCTTGCAGTTCAGGGGAGCCTTTCCAACATGGCAGGCGGCGTTCTGATCCTTCTGCTCAAGCCTTTCAGAGTAGGCGATTTTATCATTGATAATGCAGGCAGAACCGGTACCGTATCCGAGATCCAGGTATTCTATACCAAGCTGATCACTCCCGACAATCATACCATCATTCTTCCCAACGGTCCTCTTGCCAACAACAGCGTTACCAACCTGACCGCAACTCCCAACAGACGTCTTGACATCCCTGTTTCCGTTTCCTACAGCGCAGATTTAAAGAAGGTCAAGGAAGTCTTAAACGAGATGCTTAACAACGACGAGAAGATCTTAAAGGACAAGGAGCATTGCGTTCTGATCTCCAAGCTTGCAGACAGCGGTGTTGATATCATCGTTCGCTGCTGGGTAGACAATTCCGATTACTGGGATGCAACCTGGCGCATCACCGAGAACTCCAAGGCTGCTCTTGACGCTGCTGGCATCGAGATTCCTTTCCCTCAGATGGATGTTCACATGAGATAGTTTGTGACTTGCGCAAAAATACATAAGCGTTTATAATTACTTTGGCTGTGACGAGCAGCCAGAGTATTAAGCTGAAATAGCTCAGTCGGTAGAGCACTTCACTCGTAATGAAGGGGTCGTGGGTTCGAGTCCCATTTTCAGCTTTATTTTTTTGCCCAAATATGGGGGAGAAGTGCCTGTATATATGGTACTTTTTCATATTGCATAAAAATACGACATATGTTAATATATTACCCAAATTTGAGCAAAAATCGTCAGAAAGGCAGGATATTGCTATGGCACAGTTATGGGGAGGTCGCTTCACCAAAGAGACCGATCAGATGGTCTACGATTTCAATGCGTCCATCCGATTCGATCAGAGATTATTCAAACAGGATATTCAGGGCAGTATTGCACATGTAACAATGCTTGCGAAGCAGGGCATTCTCACCGACGCCGAGAGAGATGCAATCATTCAGGGTCTTACCTCCATCAGAGAAGATGTTGAGGCAGGCACCCTTGCCATCGACGAGAAATACGAGGACATCCACAGCTTCTGTGAGGCGGTTCTGATCGACCGCATCGGCAATGTGGGCAAGAAGCTCCACACCGGCAGAAGCCGTAACGATCAGGTGGCGCTCGATATGAGACTTTACACCAGAGCGACCGTTACAGAAGTGGATGAGCTGCTGCACGATCTCTTAAGTGCGCTTCTCACTACCATGGAAGAGAACATTGAGACCTATATGCCCGGTTTTACCCATCTGCAGAAGGCTCAGCCCACAACTCTCGCCCATCACTACGGTGCATATTTTGAGATGTTTAAGAGAGATCGTCAGAGACTTCACGATATCTACGAGCGCATGAATTATTGCCCTCTGGGTGCAGGTGCTCTTGCCGGTACCACTTATCCCCTGGACAGAGAGTACAGCGCGGCGTTGCTTGGTTTTAACGGACCTACTTTAAACAGCATGGATTCCGTGTCCGACAGAGATTATCTGTTGGAGTTCCTTTCCGCACTGTCCACCATCATGATGCACTTAAGCCGTTTCTGCGAGGAGATCATCATCTGGAATTCCAACGAGTACCGCTTCGTTGAGATCGATGACGCATACTCCACAGGAAGCAGCATCATGCCTCAGAAGAAGAACCCCGATATTGCAGAGCTGGTTCGTGGCAAGACCGGTCGCGTTTACGGCGCAATGATGAGCCTTTACACTACCATGAAGGGTCTGCCTCTGGCATACAACAAGGATATGCAGGAGGATAAGGAAGTTGCTTTTGATGCATTTGACAATGTGAAGGATTGCCTGAAGCTTTTCACCGGCATGATCGCAACCATGAAGTTCCGCAAGGATGTTATGGCAAAGAGCGCAATGAACGGTTTCACCAATGCGACAGATGCAGCAGATTACCTTGTAAATAAGGGTGTTCCTTTCAGAGATGCCCACGGCATCATCGGCCGCCTGGTTCTGTACTGCATCGAGAAGAATACTTCCATCGATGCCCTGAGCCTTGAGGAGCTGCAGAGCATCAGCGAGATCTTCGAGGAGGACATCTACGATGCAGTTTCCTTAAAGACCTGTGTTGAGAAGCGTCTTACCGTAGGTGCTCCCGGTCCCGAGGTAATGAGCCGCGTGATCGAGCTTCACAAGGAGTACTTAAGCGCGCAGCCTGCAATGAAGGACGCATTAAACTAAACAATCGGATCGCCCCTTGATCCTTAAAATATCGAACAAGATTCGAGCCGTTAATGGAGGAAAAAGAAAATGAGTGACAAGTTAAAAGTTGGTATTTTAGGCGGAACCGGTATGGTTGGTCAGAGATTTATCTCTCTGCTTGAGAATCATCCCTGGTTCGAGGTAACCACTATCGCAGCAAGCCCTCGTTCTGCAGGCAAGACCTATGCAGAGGCAGTCGGCGATCGCTGGAAGATGACCACCCCTATGCCTGAAGCAGTTAAGGATATCATCGTTATGAATGTAAACGAGGTCGAGGAAGTTGCTTCCAAGGTCGATTTCGTATTCAGCGCAGTTGATATGAGCAAGGACGAGATCAAGAAGATCGAGGAAGAGTACGCTAAGACCGAGACCCCCGTTGTCTCCAACAACAGCGCACACAGATGGACTCCCGATGTTCCCATGGTAGTTCCGGAGATCAATCCCGAACATATGCAGATCATCGAGTCTCAGCGCAAGCGTCTCGGCACCAAGAGAGGTTTCGTTGCAGTTAAGCCCAATTGCTCCATTCAGAGCTACGCTCCCGTACTTACCGCATGGAAGGAGTTCGAGCCTTACGAGGTAGTAGCTACCACCTACCAGGCAATCTCCGGCGCAGGCAAGACCTTTAAGGATTGGCCCGAGATGGTTGAGAACATCATCCCTTACATCGGCGGCGAGGAAGAGAAGAGTGAGAAGGAGCCCCTTCGTCTTTGGGGTAAGATCGAAGGCGACGAGATCGTTCCCGCAACCAGCCCTGTGATCACCTGCCAGTGCATCCGTGTTCCCGTATTAAACGGTCACACCGCTGCAGTTTTTGTAAAGTTCAGAAAGAAGCCCACCAAGGAGCAGCTCATCGAGAAGCTTGTAACATTCAGCGGCGAGCCTCAGAGACTGAACCTTCCCAGCGCTCCCAAGCAGTTCATCCAGTATCTTGAGGAGGACAATCGTCCTCAGGTCAACCTTGATGTTGATTACGAGAACGGTATGGGCGTAAGCGTTGGCCGTATCCGTGAGGACCATGTATACGACTATAAGTTCGTAGGTCTGTCCCCCAACACCGTTCGCGGTGCTGCAGGCGGTGCGGTTCTCTGCGCAGAGCTTCTGAAGGCTCAGGGTTATATCCAGAAGAAGAACTAATTGCAGTTTTCTAAATGCAAATGAGAAGAACACTCTGTACGTTTGTGCAGAGTGTTTTTTGATACGTTTGCGTTTCACGGCAAAAAAGTGTATGATAGAGGTTAATAATAAAACCAAAGACAGGGGAACAACTTGAGTAAAAAACTGTTTATAGCCGAGAAGCCAAGTGTTGCCAGAGAATTTGCCGCTGCACTTAAGGTGTCCGGGGGCGGTCGTGACGGATATATCGAGAACGACGCTTACGTGATCACCTGGTGTGTGGGCCATCTGGTAACCATGAGTTATCCCGATGCATATGATGAAAAATACAGAGCCTGGAGCTTCAATACGATCCCATTTTTGCCGACGGAGTTCAAGTATCAGGTCATTGACAGCGCTGCGAAGCAGTTTCGTATCGTCAGCGGCCTGCTGAACCGCCCTGATGTGGACACCATCTATGTCTGCACCGACTCGGGACGCGAGGGAGAATACATTTACCGTCTGGTAGAACAGATGGCAGGCGTCAAGGGCAAGGAGCGCAGAAGAGTGTGGATCGATTCTCAGACCGAGGAGGAGATACTGCGCGGAATTCGCGAGGCCAAGGACTTATCCGCCTATGACAGTCTCAGCGATGCGGCCTACCTGCGCGCCAAGGAAGACTATCTGATGGGTATCAATTTCTCCAGAGCCCTTACTTTAAAATACGGTCAGACTGTGAAGAACTACTTAAACCGCGATAAGGCTGTGATCTCTGTGGGACGCGTTATGACCTGCGTTCTGGGCATTATTGTCGACAGAGAGCGTGAGATCCGCAATTACGTTAAGACGCCCTTCTACAGGGTCATCGGTAATTTCAATATCGGTGAGCGCACCGTAAACTGCGAGTGGAAGGCTGTGGAGGGTTCCAAATACTTTGAATCGCCCCGCCTCTACAAGGAGAATGGTTTTAAGGAGAAGCCGGATGCGGAGCGTCTGATCGATTTTCTCACCGAGGAGCCTGTGGGTGATATTCTCGTGGACAGCGTAGAGCGCAAGAAGGAGAATAAGAATCCGCCCTTACTTTATAACCTGGCGGAGCTTCAGAACGACTGCTCCAGATTTTTTAAGATCAGTCCCGACGAGACCCTGCGGGTTGTCCAGGAATTATACGAGAAGAAGATGGTGACCTACCCCAGAACCGATGCCCGTGTGTTATCCACGGCGGTTGCGAAGGAGATCGCTAAGAATATTTCGGGTCTTCGAAGCTTCGGACCGGTGTCCGCCTTTGCTTCCGAGATCCTGGCAAACGGCAGCTACAAAGGTATCGCCAAGACCAGATATGTCAACGACAAGCAGATCACCGATCACTATGCGATCATTCCCACCGGACAGGGTGCGGGAGGCGCCGCTTCGCTGAATCAGCTTTCCTTTAAGGTGTACACACTGATCGTAAGGCGTTTCTTGAGCATTTTTTATCCTGCGGCCGTTTATCAGAAGTTTGCGCTGAAGATCAAGGTCAAGGGCGAGAGCTTTTTTGCCAACTATAAGGTGCTTCTCGAAGAGGGCTACCTGAAGGTGGCGCAGGTGCCTAAGGCGGAACCTGCCAAGGATGTGAAAAAAGACGCAGTGGGCGGCGAATTGC
>JAZULD010000106.1:0-4473 GCA_045643625.1 Acetatifactor sp.
CATAGCGAAGAGATCATCCCCGGCAAGGAAGCAACCTGTACCGAGAGCGGTCTTACCGATGGCAAGAAGTGTTCCGAATGTGATACCGTTACCGTACCTCAGGAAGAGATCCCCGCAAAGGGTCACGACTGGGATACCGAGTGGAGTGTTGATGAAGATACTCACTGTCATGAGTGCAAGGATTGCGACGCAGTGAAGGATTACGGCGAGCACGTTTCTTCCGGTCCCGCTACCGAGGAGGACGACGAGCATTGCACCGACTGTGGTTATGTTATGAATCCCGCGATCGGCCACATCCACGGCAACCATGTAACCTATATCGATCCCGTTGAGCCTGCCTGTACCGAAGACGGCAGCACCGGATATTTTGTATGCGACTGTGATATGTGGTTTGCAGATCCCGAGGGCAATGACCTGATCGGCGATCACACAAGCGTAGTCATTCCCGCAAAGGGTCATGACTGGGGCGAGTGGACCATCACCGTTCCCGCACAGATCGGCGTTCCCGGCATCGAGCAGAGAGTCTGCAACAACGATCCTTCCGAAGTGGAAGAGAGAGAGATCGACGCTCTGATCGGCTGCACCGTTATCATCAGCTGCGGTCCCGATGGCAGCACCAGCCTCATCATTGAACAGGGTACCACCATGGAAGAACCCGATGCTCCTACCCGCGACGGTTACATCTTCGGCGGCTGGTACAAGGATCCCGACTGCACCGAGATCTTCGACTTTGACGAAGCTATCACCGACACCACCTTCGTATATGCGAAGTGGGACAAGATCCCCGATCCCGTTCCCGCAGAGGAAGAGGACGACGAGGATGAGGACGAGGAAGCAGCTCCCGCACCCACTCCCGCACCTGCAAAGCGTGAGGAGACCTTCGTAGTAGCTGCTCCCAAGACAAGCGACGACAGCTTACGTCTTCTCTACGCAGCACTGCTCTTCGGCGGACTCGGCGTGATGAGCGCAACTCACATTCGCAGAAAGAGAACCGAAAGATAATTCCCGGAACAGAATTTGACTGAACCGGTCGGGCGGCAGTTCCGATATGGGCTGCCGCCCTTTTTATGCCGGAAGACCTCTCCGGACCCCGAAAAACACCTGACACATGTATCAGACTCACATATGACAGGAAAAACAGCCCGCAATTTTGTGCGGAAATATTGAAAATTGTCGAAAAATTTATATACAGGCAAATCGGACAGGAATATGCATAATGTACAAATGTAACAAATCTGTTAGAATTAACCTGATTCCGTAAATTTTCGTTAATCCACACACAATGAAGTTATCCACAATCAAAAAGCCCATAAAATGGGGAAAAGGGAGTTATACACCAACTTATACACATTATCCACAAAATATTATGTAAATAATCGCGGAAAAGCTCTTCGGAAAAAAAGAACGCTCGTTTTGTGAAGTTTTCCAAAATTAATTCGTTGACCGGGTTTTTCAAAAAAACCGGTTGACAACAATAATGTCTATAATACATAAAAAATAGTGTAAATTATTGCAAAACAATTCTGTTTGAGGTATAATGACTATACAATAAAAAACAGAAAGGGTGATTGCATGAAATTTTTGATCGTTGGCAGGAATCTTGTGATAACAGAGGCATTAAGGGCCGCTGTGGAGGAGAAGTTCGGCAAGCTTGACAAATACTTCAACCCTGACGTGGAGGTCCACGTAACGATGAGCGTTGAGCGGGACAGACAGAAGGTTGAAGTCACAATTCCCCTGAAAGGACGCATCATCCGCTCCGAGCAGAGCAGCACCGACATGTACGTGACCATTGACCTGGTGGCGGAGATCGTGGAGCGCCAGCTGATCCGCTACAAGAACAAGATCGTGGACAGGAAGCAGCATGCCCAGACCTTCACTCCCCTCTATATGGATAACGATTACGAGGACGAGAGTGATATCAGGATCGAGCGTACCAAGAAGCTTGACTTGAAACCCATGTATCCGGAGGATGCGTGCGTGCAGATGGAGCTTCTGGGACACACATTCTTTATGTTTATCAACGCGGAGACGGAGCTTGTGAGTGTGGTGTATAAGAGGAAGAACAACACTTACGGCCTGATCGAACCCGAATAAGTCATAACAGGGGACCGGCACTTTAAAGTGTCGGTCTTTTTTTGTGCAAAAGCACGTAAATAAAGGCTGTTGCGGGCTTTTTTTCTTACTAACAAAACAAATAATTCCATTGCAAAAAAGGCCCCTTTATGATAAAATACCTTTTGTAGAAATATGATAAAAAATTAACAATCAATATTCACACAACATTTACACAACAATTCTTATTGGAGGAAAAGCAAATGGCAAAGAAAGTAGTTATCGCAAGTGCATGCCGTACCGCTATCGGTACCATGGGCGGATCTTTAAGCACTACCCCTGCT
Source organism: Acetatifactor sp. (assembly GCA_045643625.1). Taxonomy (GTDB): domain Bacteria; phylum Bacillota; class Clostridia; order Lachnospirales; family Lachnospiraceae; genus Acetatifactor. The sequence continues at coordinate 2,400 of JAZULD010000106.1, forward strand.
GCAGATCTGGGCGCAATCGTTATCAAGGAAGCTATTCAGAGAGCAGGCATCGCTCCCGAAGTAGTTGATCAGGTTTACATGGGCTGTGTAATCCAGGCAGGTCAGGGCCAGAACGTTGCTCGTCAGGCTTCTATCAAGGCAGGTCTTCCTATTGAAGTTCCCGCAGTTACCATGAACGTTGTATGCGGTTCCGGTCTGAACTGCGTTAACCAGGCAGCACAGATGATCATGGCAGGCGACGCTGATGTAGTAGTAGCAGGTGGTATGGAGAACATGTCCATGGCTCCTTACGCTGTACCTCAGGCTCGTTTCGGTTACAGAATGAACAACGGTACCCTGGTTGATACCATGATCAAGGATGCACTCTGGGATGCTTTCAATGATTATCATATGATCAAGACCGCAGACAACATCTGTGAGGAGTGGGGCATCACCCGTGAGGAGCTCGATGAGTTCGCATTAAAGAGCCAGCTCAAGGCTGAGGCAGCTCAGAAGAGCGGCGCATTCGACGCTGAGATCGTTCCCGTAATGGTTAAGAAGAAGAAAGAGATCGTAGAGTTCAAGGTTGATGAGGGCCCTCGTCCCGGTTCCACCATCGAAGGTCTTGCAAAGCTTCGCGCAATCAATCCCGGCGGATTCGTAACCGCAGGTAACGCTTCCGGTATCAACGACGGTGCTGCAGCTGTTGTTGTTATGAGCGAGGAGAATGCTAAGGACCTCGGCGTTAAGCCCATGGCTACCTTCGTAGCAGGCGCTCTTGCAGGCGTTCGTCCCGAAGTAATGGGTATCGGTCCTGTAGCTTCTACCAAGAAGGTAATGGCTAAGGCAGGCATGAAGATCGAAGATTTCGATATCATCGAGGCAAATGAGGCATTCGCTGCTCAGTCCGTAGCAGTAGGCCGTGACCTTGGTATCGATGTTGACAAGCAGTTAAATCCCAACGGCGGCGCTATCGCTCTGGGTCATCCCGTAGGTGCTTCCGGATGCCGTATCCTTGTTACCCTGCTTCACGAGATGCAGGCTAAGGGTGCCAAGACCGGTCTTGCAACCCTTTGCATCGGCGGTGGTATGGGCTGCTCCACCATCGTTAAGATCGAAGATTAATAAGAGACAAATTCGAAAAACGGAAGGGCACCGCGATCCGGTGCGTTTCCGCTTTTTCGCGATTTAGTATAAGAACCCGACACGTTACATAAAGAGAGGACAAACACAATGGATTACATTTTGTACGAGCAGAAGGGTGCTTACGGCGTGATCACCATCAACCGTGAGAGAGCACTCAACGCATTAAATTCCCAGGTGCTTGACGAGTTAGATGCAACCTTAGATGCAGTTAACCTCGAGGAAGTAAGAGCACTGGTTCTCACCGGCGCAGGCGAGAAGGCATTCGTAGCAGGCGCAGACATCGGCGAGATGAGCACTCTGACCAAGGCAGAGGGCGAAGCTTTCGGTAAGAAGGGCAACGACGTATTCCGTAAGCTTGAGACTTTCCCCATCCCCGTAATCGCAGCAATCAACGGCTTTGCACTTGGCGGCGGCTGCGAGATCTCCATGAGCTGTGACATCAGACTCTGCTCCGAGACTGCTGTATTCGGTCAGCCCGAGGTAGGTCTCGGCATCACCCCCGGTTTCGGCGGTACCCAGAGACTTGCTCGTCTGGTAGGCGCAGGCATGGCTAAGCAGATGATCTACACCGCTCGCAACATCAAGGCAGCTGATGCTTACAGAATCGGCCTTGTAAATGAAGTATACTCTGCAGAAGTTGACGCAGAGGGCAACGTTGTTAAGAGCGCTAAGGAAGTTATGATGGCAGCAGCTAACAAGATGGCAGCAGGCATCGCAATGAACGCTCCTATCGCTGTTCGCAACTGCAAGAAGGCTATCAACGAAGGTCTGGACGTAGATATGGATCAGGCTATCGTGATCGAGGAGAAGCTCTTCGGTGACTGCTTCGAGTCTGAGGATCAGAGATATGGTATGGCATTCTCCCTTGACAAGAACAAGGAGAAGGTTAAGCTTCCTTTCCAGAACAAATAAATAATCAAATATAAAAATCATTTAAGGAGGAACTACT
>JAZULD010000107.1:0-5925 GCA_045643625.1 Acetatifactor sp.
CCGTTGCACATGCAGCAGGTGATGTCTCTCACAACTGCCGCGATGGAGTTGGCCGCCGCCGCGTCAGTGCCCATATGTCCCATAAATGCGGTGTAGGAGGGGAATCCGGCGCCCCAGAGGAGGCTGGCTCCGAGCACGGGCAGGAAGCACCTCATAAAGTCTCCGATCAGGACTCTGCTCACACCGATAAATGCTCTCGGGCGCAGCTTCAGATATCCGTCTCTCTCCGAGATCAGCACGCTTGCCAGGGCTTCCGCAATTCTTGCGATCAGTGTCGCATAAGCCGCGCCCTGCACTCCCATGGCGGGAACGCCGAAGAGACCGTAGATAAATACTGCATTCAGTATAATATTTAATATAACCGCCGCGGAGCTGATGCCCGCTGCCGCCGCTGGGTGTTCGCTGATCTTCATCATGCTTAAGTAGCATTGAGAGATGCCTGTCAGCAGGTAGGACCAGCCTGCGATACGCAGGTACTTCACGCCGATCTCCACAAGCACCGTCTCATTGGTGAAGATGCGCATCAGGAACTCCGGGAAAAAGAAGCATCCCGCAAAAAAGAGCACGCTTGTGACGCCGCAGAGCGTCTGTGTGATCGCGAAAATATCGTCCAGAGCTTTTTTATCCTTCTTGCCCCAGTACTGGGCGCCGAGGATGTAGGTACCGGTGGTCACAGAGAGCACGATCATGTTCTGGATAAACTGGATCTGGGTCGCAAGAGACACCGCAGCCATGGAGTTCTGCTCCACGCTGCCAAGCATAAAGGCGTCCGCCGCCGCTACCAGCGACAGCATCAGGTTCTGCAGTGCTATGGGGATCGTCAGTTTCCACAATTTTTGATAAAAAACGCGGTCTTTAAAGAGGTTCACTGTGTCTCCTTTTCCCTTGAAGGGATGGCCGGTCTTCCTCTCGATTCACCGGCACTTCTATCGCACAAGAAAGGGACTGTCCTTAAAAAGGATGTCCCTAATATTTTTTTTGCTCCTTCAATTCACGGTAGAGCAGGCTGTAATTGTCATATCTGAGCCTGCTGATCTCGCCGCTCTCCACTGCATCCCTCACGCCGCAGACCGGCTCGGTCAAGTGGGAACAACCCGCGAATTTACAGTATTTCTCATATTCAGTGAACTCCGGATAGAACTGTGTCAGGTCTTCCTTCTCCATGTTGAAGAGTCCCAGGGAACTGAAGCCCGGGGTGTCTAAGATGTAGGAATCTGCATCCAGTGCCAGAAGTTCGGTATGTCTTGTGGTGTGTTTGCCTCGCTCGATCTTGGCGCTGATGGAACCGGTCTCCATGACCTTGTTGTCAAAAAGCGCGTTGACCAAAGAGGACTTGCCTACACCGCTTGGGCCCGCTACCGTGGTGGTTCTCCCTTTAAGAAGACTGCGCAGTTCCTCCACGCCCGCGCCGCTCTCCGCACTGACAAGCAGTGTGCGGTAGCCGCATTTTTCGTAGATGGAACGGTAATACTCGCCCTTGCCCTCATCGTCTAAGTCCTGCTTGTTCAGGCAGATGATGACGGGAAGTCCCTGCTGCTCCATCATGACGAGGAAGCGGTCTAAGAGATTAAAATTGGGTTCGGGCTTCACGATGGCAAAGATCACCAGCGCCTGATCCACGTTGGCAACTGCCGGACGAATCAGTTCGCTGTGTCTGGGCAGGATCCTTACGATATTGCCCAGTTTCTCCTCGGTGTCGAGGATCGTAAGCTCTGTATCATCTCCAACCAAAGGCTTGGTCTGTTCCTTGCGGAAGACGCCCTTGGCCTTACATTCGTAAACATTGCCGTCTTTTGCATGTACATAGTAAAAACCGGCAATTCCTTTGATTATCTTACCCTGCATACTACCCTCTTATTCGCGTGTGAATTCGATCCTGCGGGTGAAGGAGCGGGTCTCGGTCTTGCCTGTGCCGACCACGGTCTCACCTGTCTGGGAGTCTGAAGAGGTCTCCTGCACCTTCACGGTGTAGGTCATGGTAAGGGTACCTCCGCTTGACTTCAGTCCGTCAAAATTGAAGGCCTGAGGGAAGGAAGAGGTCTTGGAATCATAGAGCACCTGTCCGTCGTCGGTTACGAGGGAAAGCTCCACCTCGCTGCCGGACACATAGTCTGGTGCCTCATCCGCGGAGGGTGCGCTGACGGAAGTGCTGCACTTGTAGGTCACTTCTTCCGCACCGAGGCTGACCTTGATATCCAGAGCAAGTCCGGGATCCACGTAGGAACCTGCGGGGTAGCTCTGATAGCAGATCTGTCCCTCTGCGATGTCGCTGTCGTATACATAGGCAACGCTGCCCACCTGAAGCTTGGCTTCGATGGCCATAACGGTGCCGTCGAGCTCGGTCTCACCGATCAGCTGGGGAACACGCACCTTACCCTTGCCGAGGCTGACGGTCAGTGTGATCACGCTGCCCTCGGGCACCTTGGTTCCGGTCTCGGGAACCTGGTTGATAACGATGCCCTCCTCCACGGTATCGGAGTTGGCCATGCTCTTGTTAACATAGAATTTCAGGGCAGTAAGCTTGCTGACTGCCTCATCGTAGGTGTAGCCCAGGACCTCGGGGATCTCGATACCCTGGGTACCTGCGCTGACGGTAATGATGACTACGCTGCCTCTTGCCAGGCTGATGCCGGGCTCAACGGCGCTTCTCATAACCACGTCCGCCTCAACTTCCTCGGACTCCTCATAGAGTACCTCGGGGATCAGGCCGCGGTCCGTAAGCTTCTGTCTTGCCTCCTTGAGAGTCAGGCCCTCAAGAATGGGCACTTCCTCAAACTGAGTCTCGTCCTCGCTGACATTCTCCTCCTCATCCACAACTACAGGGCTCTTGGGCTCACTGCTCTCTCCGCCCATGTTGTTGAAGATCCTGATTGCAAAAAATACCAGCACAAGAAGAAGCAGAATACCGCCTGTAACCGCCAGAATGGTGGTCAGTCGCTCCATGCGGGGGTTGTAGCCCTCATCGAACTCATCGTGATAATCATCATCGCGGTAGTCGTCATCGTCCTCGTAGTCACGGTCGTCCTCGATCTCTCTGCGAAGGCGCATGCTGCTGCCTCTGTATTCTCTGTCATCTCTGACATGTCTCTTGATCTGATCCACGTCGGAGTCGGTGATCATGCGGGTGCCTGCCTCTGCCTCGGGGTCGTTGCGTACCACGAAATCGTCGTCGGGACTTAACAGCGCCTGCTTTAAGTCTACGACCAGCTCCGGCATGCTCTGGTAGCGTCTGTCGGGAGATTTCTGGCAGCACTTAAGGACAATGCTCTCCACTGCCACGGGAACCTCTGAGACGAACTCTCTGGGAGAAGGCATCTCCTCCTGAATGTGCTTGATCGCGATGGCAACGGTGGTCTCACCGTTAAAGGGTACGCGTCCGGTGAGCATCTCAAACATGGTGATACCCAGGGAGTAGATGTCGCTCTTCTCATCGCTGTAGCCGCCTCTCGCCTGCTCGGGGGAGGTGTAATGAACTGAACCCATCACATTGGAGGTAATGGTGTTGCTGGTGGCAGCCTTGGCGATGCCGAAGTCTGTTACCTTGACCTTGCCCTCCTTGGAAATAATAATGTTCTGGGGCTTGATATCTCTGTGAATAATGTGATTGTTATGGGCAGCTTCGATACCCATGCTGACCTGAATGGCAATGCTCACTGCCTCTTTGTAGGACAGTCTTGCCTTGCGCTCGATGTATTTTTTCAGGGTGATGCCCTCAACGAGCTCCATAACGATATAGTAAATGCCCTGTTCCTCACCTACATCGTACACATTCACGATATTGGGGTGCATCAGGCCTGCTGCCGCCTGTGCTTCGGTACGGAACTTGGACACGAAGTTGGCGTTCTCGGAGAACTCCTGCTTGAGCACCTTGACAGCCACATAGCGGTTCAGCTTGTGACATTTTGCTTTATATACATCTGACATGCCGCCCTGGCCGATCTTCTCAAGGATCTCGTAGCGGTCACCCAGCATCATTCCAATTTTGATCATATTCCTTCTCCATTCTGCTCTGTCGGAATCGTTGATAACGAGACCTATTCAGCGGAAATACCTGCGAGTACCACGCTGATATTGTCGCCGCCGCCGTTCTCGTTGGCTGCGTCCACCAGCTGTCTTGCCCGTTCCTCGAGGGAACCCGCGCCTTGTAAGATCCTGCCGATCTCCTCGTCTTCCAGCATGTTGGTCAGTCCGTCCGAACACAGTAAAATGATATCTTTCTCACTGATTCTCGCAGTGAAAAAATCCGGCTCCACAAGATCCGCAGCTCCCACCGCTCTGGTAATGATGTTCTTGTCGGGATGCTTTCTTGCAGCCTCCCTGGCAAGTCCGCCCATGCGGACCATCTCCTCTACCAGCGAATGGTCTCTGGTGATCTGTGTCACCTTATCGCCTACAATATATAATCTGCTGTCGCCCACATTGACGACCTGCAGGGTGTTGCCGATCAGGGTCGCTGCAACCACGGTGGTGCCCATGCCCTCCATGTCCGCATGCTCGCTTGCCACGCGGCGAATGGACTCGTTGGCTCTCTTCACCGCCTGATAAAACAGCGGGATAGGGTCCTTGGTCTGAGACACTGCCACTTCGTGCACCAGGATCTCCACTGCCATTTTGGCCGCAAGATCTCCCGCCTTGTGTCCTCCCATACCGTCCGCCACAACAAACAGGTTGGGCAGATTGCCGATACGTTCTGCGGATGCGTAGACCACGTCCTGATTAAGTTTTCTCTTTCTGCCTGTATCGGTTATGGAAAATGTCTTAAGCACTTCCTTGTCCTCCCGGTCAATTTGCGGCATTCTGCTCCATATGTCTTCTTCGCAGCTGTCCGCAGGCGCCATCGATATCGCGCCCCATTTCTCTTCTTATGGTAACATTAATATGATTTTTTTCAAGTTTATTTTTGAATGCACGGATCCGCTCATCCCCGGACTGAACGTAGTCTCTCTCCTTAATAGGGTTGACGGGGATCAGATTGATGTGGCATCCCAAAGGTCCCGCAAGGCGGGAAAGGTCCGCTGCATCCTCGTCCGTGTCATTGACGCCGCCCACAAGGCTGTACTCGAAGGTGATGCGTCTGCCTGTCTTGTCAAAATAGTATCTGCAGGCTTCCATCAGCTCTTTGATGGAGTAACGGTTGGCGATGGGCATCAGGCTCTTTCGCTTCTCGTCGGTACCCGCATGAAGGCTGAGCGCCAGGGTAAACTGGAACTGCTCGTCCGCAAGCTCGTACATCTTGGGCACCAGGCCGCAGGTGGAAACCGTGAGATTTCGCTGGCTGATGTTCAGACCGTGCTCATCTGTCAGAAGGCGCACAAACCTAAGCAGATTGTCATAATTGTCCAGAGGCTCGCCGGTACCCATGACCACCACGTTGGAGACTCTCTCCCCTGTGATCCTGGTGATCGCATAGATCTGCTCCAGCATCTCGGAGGGGCGAAGATTCCTGGCAAGTCCGTCCAAAGTAGATGCGCAGAAGCGGCAGCCCATTCGGCAGCCCACCTGGGAGGAGATGCACACGCTGTTGCCGTGCTTGTACTTCATCCATACGCTCTCCACCACATGTCCATCCTCCAGACCGAAGAGGAACTTCCTTGTTCCGTCGATCTTAGACTCCTGCATGTCCACAAGCTGCAGGGAGGTGTAGCTGAAGTGTTCCGCCATTTTGCTGCGGAGGTCCTTGGAGAGATTGGTCATGCCGTCAAAACCCTCTGCCAGCTTCACATGCATCCAGTCGTAGATCTGGCCCGCACGGAAGGACTTCTCGCCAAGCGCCGCAAGCGCTTCCTTCACCTCTTCAATTGCCAATGATTTGATATCTGTCTTCTGTTCCATGATTACCTTTAATAAAAATGCCCTCGCGCCCCGCTTGCAAAGCTCTTATGCCGCCTGGGGCGCTTCTTCTACGCTCCTCGCTTTTACCAAGCT
>JAZULD010000108.1:0-6213 GCA_045643625.1 Acetatifactor sp.
GCACGACGGAGACCTCTCCGATTCCAGCAGCCTGATCCGCATCATCAGCATCGTTCAGCCCGATGAGATCTACAATCTGGCAGCACAGTCTCATGTGCAGGTTTCCTTTGACGTGCCCGAGTACTCAGGCGACGTGGACGCGCTGGGCGTTCTGCGCATCCTTGTGGCGTGCCGCATCCTTGGCCTGACTAAGAAGACCAGAGTCTACCAGGCAAGCACCTCCGAACTGTTCGGCAAGGTCGAGGAGATCCCTCAGAGAGAGACCACTCCCTTCCATCCCTACAGCCCTTATGCGGTGGCAAAACAGTACGGTTTCTGGATCGTGAAGGAGTACAGAGAGGCTTACGGCATGTTCGCTGTAAACGGTATCCTCTTCAATCACGAGTCCGAGAGACGCGGCGAGAATTTCGTTACCCGTAAGATCACCCTTGCAGCCGGCAGGATCGCCGAGGGTCTGCAGGACCATCTGGAGCTTGGCAATATGGACTCCCTGCGCGACTGGGGCTATGCCAGGGACTATGTGGAGTGCATGTGGCTCATGCTGCAGCACGACACTCCCGAGGATTTTGTTATCGCAACCGGTGAACAGCACACCGTGCGCGATTTTACCGAGAGAGCATTTGCCGCAAACGGCATGAAGATCCGCTGGGAGGGCAGCGGCGTGGACGAGAAGGGCTACGACGCCGAGACCGGCAAGCTGCTTGTCAGCGTCAACCCTCAGTGGTTCCGTCCCACCGATGTTGATAATCTCTGGGGCGACCCCACCAAGGCGAAGACCGTGCTTGGCTGGAATCCTCAGACCACTCCCTATGCACGCCTTGTAGAGATCATGGCGGAGCATGACAGAGCTCTTGCAAAGCGCGAGAGAGCAATGAAGGAGGCAGAATAATATGATGAACAAGGACGCGAAGATCTATGTGGCAGGCCACAGAGGCATGGTGGGCTCCGCAATCGTGCGCGAGCTTGAGAGACAGGGCTACACCAACATCATCGTGCGCACCCACAAGGAGCTGGACCTGTGCGATCAGGCGAAGGTAGAGGCGTTTTTTGAGGAAGAGAAGCCCGAGTACGTCTTCCTTGCAGCTGCCAAGGTCGGCGGCATTATCGCCAACAACAATGCGCTGGCTGATTTTTTGTATGACAATATGATCCTGGAGATGAACGTGATCCACTCTGCATGGAAAAACGGCTGCAAGAAGCTGGAATTCCTGGGAAGCTCCTGCATTTATCCCCGCATGGCGCCTCAGCCCATGACCGAGAGCTGCCTGCTCACCGGCGAGCTTGAGAAGACCAACGAGGCCTATGCTCTTGCGAAGATCTCCGGACTGAAATACTGTGAATTCTTAAACCGTCAGTACGGCACCGATTACATCTCCGTGATGCCCACCAATCTGTACGGTCCCAACGATAATTATCATCCCACCCATTCCCATGTGCTGCCTGCGCTGATCAGACGCTTCCACGAGGCCAAAGAGGCAGGTCTTGAGTCGGTACAGTGCTGGGGCGACGGCTCACCTCTGCGCGAGTTCCTCTATGTGGATGATCTGGCAAACCTGTGTGTTTTCCTCATGAACAACTACAGCGGCAACGAGACCGTAAATGCAGGTACCGGCAAGGAGCTGACCATTAAGGAACTGACCGAGATGGTCGCAGACGTTATCGGCTACAAGGGTAAGATCGAGTGGGATACCACCAAGCCCAACGGTACCCCCAGAAAGCTTCTGGATGTCTCCAAGGCGACAGCACTGGGCTGGACCTACAAGACCGAGCTTCGAGACGGTATCGCGCTCGCTTATGAGGATTTCCTGAACAATCCCATGAGAGCGGAGAGATAAGAGAGGAAGAAAATGAACATTGTACTGTTATCCGGCGGCTCCGGCAAGCGCCTGTGGCCGCTGTCCAATGATGTGAGAAGCAAACAGTTTATCAAGATCTTCAAGAAGGAGGACGGCACCTACGAGTCCATGGTGCAGAGGGTGTACAGCCAGATCAAAAAGGTAGACCCTGAGGCGACCGTGACCATTGCCACCTCCGGAAGCCAGCTGTCCTCCATCCGAAACCAGCTGGGTGAGGACGTAGGCGTGTCCGTGGAGCCCTGCAGAAGGGATACTTTCCCCGCGATCGCCCTGGCCACCGTGTATTTAGTCGACGTGATGGGCGCAGACCCCGAGGAATCTGTGGTGGTATGTCCCGTGGACCCTTACGTGGAAGAGGACTATTTTAAGGCGCTGAAAGGTCTTGCGGACCGGGCGGACAAGGGCGAGGCCAATCTGGTGCTCATGGGCATCGAGCCCACCTATCCTTCCGAGAAGTACGGCTACATTATCCCCAAGAGTGCCGATCAGACCTCCGAGGTAGAGACCTTCAAGGAGAAGCCCACCGCAGACGTGGCAGCCGAGTATATTGCGCGCGGCGCCCTCTGGAACGGCGGCGTGTTCGCCTACAAGTTAAAATATGTGCTGAACAAGGCACATGAGCTCATTGATTTTACAGATTATCAGGATCTTTTTGCCAAGTATGAGACCCTGAACAAGATCTCTTTTGACTACGCAGTGGTGGAAAAAGAGGATAAGATCCAGGTACAGCGCTTTGCAGGCAGCTGGAAGGGTCTGGGCACCTGGAACACCCTGACCGAGGCCATGGAGGAGAATATCATCGGCCGCGGCGTCATGAACGACACCTGCGAGGGCGTTCACATCTTAAATGAGATGGACGTTCCCGTGCTGGCCATGGGTCTGAAGGATGTTGTGATCTCTGCAAGCGCAGAGGGTATTCTGGTGGCAGATAAGGAGCAGAGCTCCTACATCAAGCCTTTTGTGGATCGTTTCGAGCAGCAGATCATGTTTGCCGAGAAATCCTGGGGCAGCTACCGCGTCATGGACGTGGAGGACGGCGCGCTGACCATCAAGGTCACCCTGAATCCCGGCCACAAGATGAATTATCACAGCCACAAGCTGCGTGATGAGGTGTGGGTAGTTCTCTCCGGCACCGGCAAGACCGTGGTGGACGGCTACGAGCAGGAGATCAAGGCGGGCGATGTCATCGCCATGAGCGCGGGCTGCAGACACACCGTAATGGCAAAGACTGAGCTGAAGCTGATCGAGGTTCAGCTTGGCAAGTCCATCAGCGTGGATGACAAGCAGAAATACGAATTGGAATATTAAAAAATGGAGGGTGCAATGAACAAGCCCTTTTTGCTTCGACCGGCCGGCAAGGACTATCTGTGGGGCGGAAGAAGACTGAACGACGAATTTGAAAAAGGTATCGATATGACGCCTCTTGCGGAGACCTGGGAATGCTCCACGCATCCCGACGGACCAAGCACGGCGGACAGCGGTGAGTTTGCGGACATGACCTTAAAGGAGATCCTTGCGGCGCGTCCCGAGTTCCTCGGAGAGCGCTACGCGAAGGCGGGAGAACTTCCGGTTCTCATCAAGTTTATCGATGCAAAGAGCGACCTTTCGGTGCAGGTCCATCCGGACGACGTCTTCGCGGCAGAGCATGAGAACGGACAGTCCGGCAAGAGCGAGCTCTGGTATGTGCTGGACGCGGCTGCGGACTCCAAACTGATCTACGGTTTTCATCATGACACCGACGAGGCGGAGCTTAAGAAGGCCTTAAAAGACGGCAAACTGATGAATCATCTGCGCCGCATCCCCGTGAAGAAGGACGACCTGTTCTTCATTGAGGCGGGTACGGTCCACGCTGTGGGCGCGGGAGTGCTGCTTGCGGAGATCCAGGAGAATTCCAACCTGACCTACAGGCTTTACGACTATGACAGAGTGGATAAGGACGGCGAGAAGCGCCCCCTGCACATCGATAAGGCACTTGCCTGTGCCTGCATGAAGCGCTCTTCGGATCCCAGACAGCCCTTAAGAGTCTTAAGATACAGACAGGGCGCGGCAGCGGAACTTCTTTGCCGCTGCAGACATTTTGAGGTCTACAGACTGATCGTGAACACCGAGAGAAAACAGCAGGTGGTCTACGAGAGCGATCACACAAGCTTTCGCGTGCTTCTGTGCATCGGCGGCTGCGGAACATTGCGTTTTGCAGGCGAAGACCTGTTTTTCTCAAAGGGTGACTGCATCTTCGTTCCCGCAGACAGCGAGAAGATCAGGATCCACGGACAGGCATCATTCCTGGAAGTCAGAGGATGATCCCTGACCCGGATGCGGTCGCCGATTTACAACAAACGCTTTACCTTATGCAGAGCGGGTGGTAATATTGTTCTTAGAGTTTTGACACATGCTTTTTGTGAAAAAGGCAAACGTTGGCATTTTAAGACGATGCAAAAAAGTATCATCACGTTAAGACATAAATTTTATCAAAAAAAATTTTTGGAGGATGAAAAAATGGCATTTTTAGAGAAGCAGCCTCGCAGATGGGGAGACAGAAGAGACGGAGTATGGGTAAGAAACGCACCCGGCATGAATGTTGTTATGGCTTTCCTGTTCCCTCAGAGAACACAGAGCGAAGTCTTCATGCAGCAGGAACTGGATATCACCGATCTGCTGAAATTCATTGAGAAAAAGAACGGTCCCGACGCAGAGTACAAGACCACTCTGTTCCACTGCATCGTTACCATGCTGGCCAGAATGTTGAACGAGAGACGCTTAATGAACCGTTTCGTTCAGGGCGGCCGCATCTATCAGCGCGATGAGATGACTATCGGCTTCACCATCAAGAGACGTTTTACCGACCATGACGAGGAGTCCCTGCTCCTCTTAAAGCCCGAAGGCAAGGACACCGTTGACTCCATCAGCAAGCGTATCGTGGGCGATGTTCACGAGGTTCGCGAGAGAAAAGAGACCGGCGGTATCGACAATATCCTTGATATCTTCGGCAAGATCCCGAGACCTATCTTAGGCTGCATCGTAAGAATCGTTCGCTGGCTTGATTACTGGGGAAAATCTCCCAAGCCCCTCACCGACGGCGACATTAATTTTGCAACCGTAACCGTTACCAACTTAGGCAGCATCAAGTGCCCTGCAGTTTATCATCATCTGAATAACTACGGAACCACCTCTGTTTTCGTAGCTGTAGGTACCATCCACAAGGCTCCCAAGGTAATGCCCGACGGTACCATTCAGGTGAGAGACGTTGTAGACATCGGTGCGACTCTGGACGAGAGAATCGCTGACGGATTCTATTTTGCAAGATCCTTCAAGCTGGTTCAGTACATCTGCGCTCATCCCGAGCTTCTGGATGTTCCGCTGGAGCAGGAGAGCAACTACGACTACAAGTAAGATAAGACAGACGAGAGACGGCAGGAGAAAAAAGACATCATGAATTACCGCAAGGACAAATACGGCAACGACATTTCCATCTTAGGCTACGGATGCATGCGTTTTACCATGAACGCCGGCCGTGTGGACATTGACAAGGCTGAAGCTGAGATCATGGAGGCATACCGCGCAGGCGTCAATTATTATGACACCGCATATGTCTATCCCGGCAGTGAGGCTGCCCTGGGAGAGATCCTTTCCCGCAACAATATCAGGGACAATGTCTACATTGCAACCAAGCTGCCCCATTACCTGATCAAGAAGGCAAGCGACCCCGAGAAGTTTTTCGCGGAGGAATTAAAGCGACTGAAGACCGACCACGTGGATTACTACCTCATGCACATGCTGACCGATGTGCAGACCTGGGACAGACTGAAGGAGCTGGGCGTGCTGGATTGGCTGAATGAGAAGCGTGCGAGCGGTGCCATCCGTCAGGTCGGTTTCTCCTACCATGGCAATTCCGATATGTTCTGCAAGCTGGTAGATGCCTATGAATGGGACTTCTGCCAGATCCAGTACAATTATATGGACGAACATTCCCAGGCAGGCCGTACAGGCCTTGATTACGCGCACGCAAAGGGTCTTCCCGTGGTCATCATGGAGCCTCTGCGCGGCGGTAAGCTGGTAAACAGACTGCCCGAGGAAGCAACTAAGATCTTTGAAGAGTATCCCGTGAAGCACACCCCCGCACAGTGGGCACTGCGCTGGCTCTGGAACCAGCCCGAGGTGACCTGTGTGCTCTCCGGTATGAATTCTCTTGAGATGGTGCGCGACAATGTGGGCACCGCTTCCGATGTTCAGGTCGGCGAGCTTGGCCCCGATGAAGAGGCAATGCTTCAGAGAGTATGCGCGGCCATCAATTGCCGCATGAAGGTTGGCTGTACCGGCTGCAGATACTGCATGCCCTGCCCCAAGAACGTGGATATTC
>JAZULD010000109.1:0-2821 GCA_045643625.1 Acetatifactor sp.
ATGTGACCCCTTACGGCTACGGTATCGTAAGAGACCTGGTCGGTCACGGAATCGGTACCGCGCTGCATGAGGATCCTCAGATCCCCAATTTTGCTCAGCGCAGACGCGGCGTGAAGCTTGTACCCGGCATGACCCTGGCTGTTGAGCCCATGATCAATATGGGCAGACCCGAGGTCGAGTGGCTGGACGATGACTGGACCGTTGTGACCGAGGATGGATCCTGGGCAGCACACTATGAGAATACGATCCTGATCACCGATGGTGAGCCTGAGATCCTGACCCTGTACTAGACCCGGAGGACGAGATGACAGAGAGATCTTTAACAGGCTGCTTTGCGACCTCGAAGGCAGGTCATGACAAGGACAAGCTGTACGTTATCGTGGCGCAGGAGGGAGACACCCTGTACTTATGTGACGGCAGGCTGAAGCGTTTTGACAGCCCCAAGAAGAAGAGCAGGAAGCATATCCAGCCCATTCATACAACCATCCGCAAGGACCTCCTCGAAAGACTTTTGGCCGGAGAGGCTCTCAGGGATGAAGAGATCAAATACGAGATCAAGCAGTATTCCGGCAGTGCAGAATAATTACCTATTTTATTGATTTTATGGAGGAAAGAAATGTCAAAAAGTGATGTGATCGAAATCGAAGGAATCGTTGTTGAGAAGCTTCCCAACACCATGTTCCAGGTTGAACTGGAGAACGGACATCGTGTCCTGGCTCATATCAGCGGTAAGCTGCGCCAGAACTTCATCCGTATTCTTCCCGGTGATAAGGTGACCCTTGAACTGTCTCCTTACGACCTGAGCAAGGGACGTATTATCTGGAGAGATAAGTAAAACATTCGCTTAGACATAAGAGGAGATTCCGGGGCATGGAGGATAAGAAACGACTTTCGGCCAAGATTCTTTGGGCTGTAAGCATCATCATCGTTATAATGTATCCTCTGCGCCATGTCGGACTGGGAATAGACCTGTGGGATGGTGGTTACAACTATGCCAATTTTACCTACAGCGGTCTTGATTACATGGACTCCATGTGGTATTTTGCCACCTTCCTGGCTAACGGCCTGGGCCATGTATTCCATTCCCTGCCCTACGGCAATACCATGCTCGGAATGAATATCTATACGGCCATAGTACAGAGTTTTATCGGTACCATGGCTTATGTCTTTTGTGTCAAAAAACTGCGCATTCCCGCCCTGTGGGCCTTCGTGGGTCAGCTGACCGCACTGGCTCTGTGCTGGGCACCCGGCGCAGTTCTCTATAATTACTTAACCTATGCTCTGTTGCTTTTCGGAACGATCCTGTTGTACCTCGGACTTGCGGAAGAGAAGAATATCCTGCTTGTGGCCGCAGGTATCTGCCTTGGCCTGAATGTGGGAGTCCGCTTCTCCAATCTGGTACAGATGGGCCTGATCCTTGCATTGTGGGCATATGGTTTTTTGACACGCAAAAAACTTTCAAAAGTAATGCAGGAAACAGGCTTCTGTGTATTGGGATACGCAGGAGCTTTTGGTTTGTTTTTCATTTTGGTCGGCTTAAAGTACGGTTTTGGCAGCTACATTGAGGGCGTGATGCGCCTGTTTGCCATGACTGAGACCGCCACCGACTACACCCCCGGATACATGCTGATCGGCATGGTCTGGGGCTATTATGAGAGCATCTACTGGTTCAAGCGCTTTGCGCTGTACCTTGCGGCAGGAGTGCTGCTGTGCCTGATCTTACCGGGCAAGTGGGAGAAGGCGAAGAAGGCAGTGTGCATCGCAGGTGTGCTTGCAGTGAACTACTGGCTCTTTAAGCATGGCTATTTTACCTTAGACTATGCGACCTACAATGCGGTGTACTATCCTGCAGTGACAATGCTGCTTGCGACACAGCTGCTGGCACTGTGGAAGATCTTCGGATCGAAGAAGGCCAAGGAGGAGCCCGCGCAGAGGCTGCTTGCCCTGCTTGTCATGCTCACCGTGTGGATCGCATCTCTCGGCGGCAACAACGCTATGTACAGCAATCTGAACAATCTCTTCCTGGTGTTCCCCGGCTTCCTGTGGGTCATGAACTGTTTCGTGAGAGAGACAGGGAAGATGGTTCTTTTCCCGATAAAATGTCTGCTCGTGAGCATCACATGTGTGCTGATCGTACAGGCGGCGGGCTTCGGTGTGCGCTTCGTATATGAGGAGGCGACCGGAGGACGTATGATGACGGAGGAGATCGCGGGGGCTTCCAATCTGGAAGGCATCCGCACCGGAGAGAAGAAGGCAGAGGCGCTTGCCGATCTGAAGGCATACCTGACAGAGGAAAATCTTCAGAATGAGCGCGTGATCCTCTACGGAAATATTCCGGGAGTTTCTTATTATATGGAGATGGCACCGGCGTTGAATGTATGGCCCGATTTAAGATCTTACCCCATAAGTGTTATGGAGGAGGATCTTGCGGCGGCAGCTAAGCGCGGCGAGGAAGAGGGCATGCCTGTCACGATCCTCGGCAGGGACGCGGCAAGATACGCGGACGGCGAGACGGAGGAGCTTTACTTTGAACCCTCCGAGCTTGAGAAGCTTGACCTGCTGCTTGTTTTCCTGGAAGAGCACGGCTACGTGAGGGATCACAGGTCCGAGGCGTATGCGGTATATCTTCCTAAGGAGAATGTCCGGGAATAGCGTCCGGAAATAAGGCAAAAAAAGTCTAAAAAAGCCCAAAAAATACGTAGTAAACTGCTTGCAAACGCAAAAACGCTATGCTATAATATAAAACGGTCTTTTTTGTTGAAAGGAGGGTTTTTACATGAAGGTTAGATCATCAGTAAAACCGATTTGCGAAAAGTGCAAA
>JAZULD010000110.1:0-5819 GCA_045643625.1 Acetatifactor sp.
CGACCTGTGGTTTACCTTGTATTTTCGATTTTACTCTTTTATGAACTCAACCGTCTTCTCCTTCATGGAGATCTTGCCGACGCGGGAGCCGTGCTCGGTCAGCTCCTTCTTGTACGTGAGAAAAGAGTGTTCGATGGGCACGCCGGCGATCTGCTCGATCTCATCGAAAGTCAGTTTGAATCGGTCCCGGCCGCTGCCTGCGACATAGGACCAGAGGTCATTGTATTTGCTCATTTGGTCACCTTGATCGAATTGTGGTGTGTGTCATGTATGCATTGTATCACGAGCCGTGGCATGCACGCATTACAACATGATCGACAACGTGATTCGTATCTGCATCAATTATACCACGAATCGTTTCATGTAAAAACCCTCCCCACGGCAGGTTGCGGCGGGGAGGGCTTAATTCGTGCTATAAAGAGGTATCCCAGTCAGGCGGCAGGGGATCCAGTTTCTGACCGCCGATATAGTAGAGAAGATAATTCGTTTCCAATTCGGCGTATCTGCGGGCGTCACGCTCCAGGGACTGATCGTAGTAGGCTTCCTGACCGTCACGTCCGGCATCCTTGTAATCCTCGATGTTTGCCTTCCAGCGGCGTGCGGAGGCGTAGAAAGGGGTGTCGACAAGCGGACTATCCCAGTCTGTATTGTCGATAATATAGTGCTGATAAGAATGGAAGACCTCGTGACAGATCACATCGAGGACCTGATAGATCTCATAGTCCGCAAGAACTTCAGCATTGATCCGCATGAGTCCGAGGGTATGGCTGTAATCTCCGAGGGTGTTGTAATCAAGCACGGTCGCAACGATAGGAACGGTGGGAATACCAAACACCTCGGTCTCGAGGTCCACAAGACGCTGGAGCACGGTGATACGTTCATCTAAAGACAGGCCGGGCCAGGTATTCTCACGAAGATATGGAAAGAGGTCGAGGTGATCGGTGTACGGAGCGTCAACATTTTCGCCGCCATCCCCGTCATCTGCAGACACATCCTCCGGAAAAAGCTCCTGCGTAAGCGTCGGATCCGCCTGAAAAACAGGAGAGGAAGATGCCGCTGCGAGCGCATAGCCGCAGGGAATCATTGTAAAAAGCAAGGCCAGAAACACGATACCCTTCTGAAAAGCGGTAAAGTAGCGCTTGGCCCTTGCGGAGGATGCAGGGCGCATGTCGTAGGCGTGAAACAGGCGAATGCCCAGCAGGACCACACTTACAACAAAACCTGTCAGAAAGAGCAGCGCAAGGAAGAAATGCCACTTGGCAAAATGAAACAGTCCAACGATCTCAAGGGGCACGATCTGAAACAGGAGCTCAGAGAGGCTGCCGTCGCAGCAAGCCTTACGCAGGGGGCTGTAGCACAGCCAGGTGACCACGAACAGCGACACGAGGGGAAGTGTGATATAACCGCGGAGGTAGATATGCAATATAGGGATCATAATGTCTCCGGTGTCTGCCAGAAGAAATTGAAAAGCAAATGCGTACGCCGTGATCAGTACGGCGAATTTGACAGCGTCTTTGAAGGTATTATCCATGCGTTGGCTCCTTTGAAGGTGAGGTGATTTTTGGGGTGGGAGATTCATTATATTTGATGATTTATAAAAACGCAAACGTAATATTTTACGAAATTTCGTGTCATTTTTTGTAAAAAAAAGAGACCTGTGAGGAGATGCTCACAGGTCTCTTCCTGCCTATTTTCGCTGCCAGGGAAGGGCATCGTCGGATGCCTTAAAGTTAAAAACAGGCTTAATAATGTCGATGATATCTACGGACTCACGGACTACGTCGATGATGTCCTCCAGGGACTTGTAGACCATGGGAGCCTCGTCCAGAGTGCTTTCATTGACAGAGGTGGTGTAGATTCCGACCATGGCCTCGCGGAAGGCGGACAGACTTACCGACTGCTTGGCAGCAGTGCGGGACATGACGCGTCCTGCGCCGTGGGGAGCAGAGTAATTCCACTCGGGATTGCCTTTGCCGACAGCGAGCACGGAGCCGTCACGCATATTGATGGGAATCAGCACGCGCTCACCTGCGTGAGCCGCAATGGCGCCCTTACGTAAGATCATTTCGTCGGTATCGATATAATTGTGAATGGTGTGGAAGCTCTCTACAGCAGTAAGGCCGGTTCGCTCCAAGATGATCTCAGCCATTCGCTCGCGGCTTCGACGGGCAAAACGCTGGCAGATCTCCACGTCATGCAAGTAGTCCTCAAGAAAAGAACCGTACAGCCAGCAGAGATCTTCGGGAACATCGGGGTACTTGGCGGTATACTCCTGCTCCAGAGCCTTCAGCGCAGTCTGGATCTCGCTGCGGCGGCCCTCCTCTTTGTAGGTGCGGATGATCTCCTCGCGGCGGACATAATAATCTTCCTTGCCGGAGTGCAGGTCGACGGCAAACTGTTGGTAGATCTCAGCCACCTGCTTGCCCAGATTGCGGCTGCCGGAGTGGATCACAAGATACAGGGTGCCGTCGGAGGCACGGTCTGCCTCGATAAAATGATTGCCTCCTCCCAGGGTTCCGAGTGAACGCTCCAGGCGCTTGGTATCGCGTAAGCTGCGGTAGCAGCGAAGATCTGTGAGATCGAAACGCTCCATTCGACCCT
Source organism: Acetatifactor sp. (assembly GCA_045643625.1). GTDB lineage: Bacteria > Bacillota > Clostridia > Lachnospirales > Lachnospiraceae > Acetatifactor. The sequence continues at coordinate 2,602 of JAZULD010000110.1, forward strand.
CCCACACATTCATTCCGGAGGGGATATAATGGCATGCTTCGTCCAGTTTTTCAAAAACAAGCTCCTTCTCGGCGAGCTTCACAGTATACATGCCGCAGCCGATGTCCACGCCCACGATGTTGGGGCAGACCTTGTCGGTTACGGTCATGGTAGTTCCGATGGTGCAGCCTTTTCCGGAGTGTACATCGGGCATGATGCGTACCTTGCTGCCTTCGGTCAGTCCGTAATCGCACATGCGGCGGATCTGCGCGATGGCATCCTCCTCGATGACCTTGGCATAGCAGACAGCAGTATTCATAGTTCCTTTGATCTCTAACATATAAGACCTCCCAATTCTTTTTTCTTCTGTTTACAATGCTATTCTACGTGCCGCACAGGTCTTTTTCATGGAAAAAAAGATGCGAACACTACAGTCCGCAACTTTTCTGGTCATTTAGTCTCTTCTTGATCAAATCAACAAAATGCGCGGGAGCCAGGACTTTGATCATGGGTCCGAAGGAAAGAATCCTGATCACGAGCTCGGTCTCGTCCTCTTTGTCGTAAAATACAGTGATCCGGTAGCGGGCCTCATCCAGCCGCTCCGCGGTCTTTTTAAAATGTGCAAAATGCATCAGGACGCGCTCTAAGGCTCTCCGTCTGTCGGTGAGCTCGAAGATAACGCTCCGGGGTCTTGTGGCGTTGCGCTTACCCGGGGCAGCAGAAAGGGGTTGCTCGCAGAGCTTACAGGAGATAATGCGACCCAGGTTCACGGTGCTGCCAAAACGGCTGCCCGCGCCGATCAGACGGAACTTGTCATCCTTCTGCGAGTACTCTAAATGTTCCGGAAGGATCGTCTGCGATAAAACAGCTCCCCGTCGATTTTTCGTCTCGATGATCAGGGGCGTGCGGGAGTGGATCGCGTTTAAGATCAGCCGGAAGTTAGCAATATAGGTCTCATCAGTGTAATCGTCACCGTCTGCGTACTTGTCAAAAACAATGATATCCTCCGGCAGGAAGAGGGGTTCCACGTCCTCAAGATCAAAGGAAATCTCGCCAAAAAGTCTGATTCTGGGGTCCAGGGAAAGTGATTTCAGCCAGCGCTTCTGCAGCAGAGAGAGCGGAAGCGTAGGTGCGTTTTGAAGAGGAGTGGTGCCATTCGGGAGCAATAACTGCCAACGTCCTTCCTTCAGGGCGTCCGGGATAGTGACGATGCTCTCGCCGAAGGCATGACGCCGCACGATTCTTCGAAGGGCGGCATCGGAGACAGGGTGGTCAACGGCCTCTGTGAGGATCGCCGCCACCGTGTTGTAATAGGCGCCGTAAAGCTCACTGAAGATCATGTCGCATCACCTCCCAAACCGTATAGTTCATACATGTCCTGAAGATCCTGTTTAAACTGTGATTCCAGAGCGGCATCGGAAAAATGTATTTCGCAGATTCTGCAGAGGAAAGTTCTGATCCAGGGAATCAGCTCACTTGCATCGTAGACATCCGCGCTGAAACGACTGGTATGATCATCAAGATGCTCCACTGTGCCGCAGCGCTTTTCACGCTCCAGACGGTGTCGAATATAGGTCTCCTCGTCGGAGTAGCGGACCGTAAACTCCACATGCTCAAGCCGAATGTTCGAATGGCTCTGGGTACTTACGCCCCACATATGGGGACGCATTTTAAGAAATTTCTCTAAAACAGCATCAAACGTTGGGCAGATATCCCCGATCTTGACAGAAATGATATTGTCGGTGCGTAAAGAGCTGATTCGCCTGCTCCTCGGAGAATAGGCCATCAGATATTGACGGCCGCTCTGAACGCTTATCATGATCTTCAGGGGAAGGACATCGGCCTCCACGGTATGATCATGGCTGCGGCTCGTGGTCGTAACAGTGACATAACGCTTTTCGCGGATCGCGTCGAAGATCAGACAGAGTATCTCGTTGTCCATGGCGCCGGTAATGTAATGATGTTTGAATGAAAAAACAGAAGGATGCGGCTCTTTTTTATCAAGTAAAAAGGACCCGATCACGCCGCAGGGCAGTGCTTCGGAGAAAAAGTCGAGGACATCTTCGTCAGGGAGAGCAGAATCTGCTGCGCGACGGTAAGCAAGAGCCTTGCCGTGACGCTCGCTGATTAAAAGTCCCTCCGATACGTACTCTTTTAATTTCTTGCGTACCGTGGATTCATCAAAGGTGCGGGGAGAGGGGAAGTAGGACAGATAATCGTCGATCGCCTCCATGACCTGTCCGATGGTGAGACAGATGTCAGGGGAGGAGAAAATATCAAACAAAATAAAATGCAGAGTAATATCGCCGTCTGTGAAGCTCCTGGCCTTCCAGGCCTTGTAGAGGGGATTATGGTTGACTTCGCGGCTATCAATGGAGAGGAACATGTTCTTGCCCTCGGGAGTCCGGCGAAACTGCATATAGTCGCCGAGCCAGCTCTCCAATCTGCGCCGCTCATCGTCGTAGGAACGCGCACTTCGACCGGTGAACTCGTCGCGGCTCTTAAAGCCGTAGACATAGAACTCCCGTATATAATCGCGGATATGCTTAAAATTCTTGATAAGCTCGCTGTATGCCATGTTCCTACCTCCTTCGATGACATTATATCATGAGAGCGAGGTGGTGGGGAGAGGGGACCCACAAGAAAAATACCCCCTCCGTAGGGAGGGGGCGGGCTTTATTTAAGGCATATTCATTGACGGAGACGGAGCGTATTTTAATCTTCCAGCTTCTGCAGTCTTAAGGAGATTTTTGAGAGGGACTGACTATCGACAAGAGTGTCGTACTCGTTGCCGTCCACGTCTTTCATGTAAGTAATGGTGAAAGGAGTGTTGGGTGCGATATCCTGAGCGGTCACATAATAATTTTTGATGGAATCGGGATCCTCAGGGTCGATAAAGCTTCCGTCAGAGGTGACAAGATTAAACTCAATACGCACTTCACCGTACTCCTGCGTGCGGTTGCCTCTGTAGGAGGTGTAGCCGATGTCGCCAAGATTTTTACCCACATAATTTCGTGTGTAGAGGGTATATTTGTCGGGAGAGGGCTCGATCTCAATAAGTCCCGGCATGTTCGCAGGAAGCGGTTCGCCGACCTTGGATACCAACAGATCCATCGACAGAATGCTCTGCCAGTTGACCATCCAGTCGTACTCTATTCCGTCCTCGTTGGTCTCATAGGAAAATTTGATCTCAGTGTTGGGCGCATAACTCTGACCGATGATTACATACTGTCTCAGAA
>JAZULD010000111.1:0-5707 GCA_045643625.1 Acetatifactor sp.
TGGCTACGATCCGACTTATCATCACGGGAGAGGCTTCCGTGGAGGACAAGCGCATTGCCCTGGCGTCTTTTATCAGGCGAAATTACGGCTCCACCATGATACAGGCCTTAAAGACCGTGCTTCCCGCCAAACAGAGCGTGAAGCGTCTGGAGCACAGGACCGTGATTGCTACAGCCTCGAGGGAAGAGCTGATCTCTTACCTTGGAGAGTGCAGACGTAAAAAATACGTTGCGAGAGCAAGACTCATTGAAGCGCTGATCGAGCAGCCCACCATTCCCTACGAGTGGCTTACGGGCAAGCTTGGCGTCTCCGGAAGTACGATACAGAGTACGGAACAGAGAGGAATCCTGAAGGTAGTAAGCGTTAAGAGCCTTCGCAACCCTGTGCATGCGAAAACTGTGGAGGGCGAGGGACATGTGCTCTCGGCTGCGCAGAGCGAGATCGTCACAAAGGTCCTCGAGGACCACGACAACGGTCTTGCCAGGACTTATCTGCTGCACGGTGTGACCGGCAGCGGCAAAACAGAAGTTTACATGAAGCTGGCTGAAGAGATGGTGGCAAGGGGCAAGCAGTGCATCATCCTGATCCCCGAGATCGCCCTGACCTATCAGACCCTGCTTCGTTTTTATCAAAGATTCGGCGACCGGGTCAGCGTCATGAATTCCACGCTCTCTCCGGGAGAAAAATATGATCAGTGCGAGCGCGCCAAAAACGGCGAGATCGACGTGATCATCGGACCCAGATCCGCGCTTTTTACCCCCTTTAACAACGTGGGACTCATTGTGATGGACGAGGAGCATGAGAGCAGCTACAAGAGCGAGAGCATGCCCAGATACCACGCCAGAGAGACCGCGGTCGAGGCGGCAAGGCTCCACGGCGCAAGTGTGCTGCTTGGTTCCGCAACTCCCTCCATGGAGGCCTTCTATCGGGCGCAAAAGGGCGAATACGGGCTTTTTACACTGAAGGAGCGACTGACGGGAGGAGAACTTCCCACAGTTCATGTGGTGGACCTGAGAGAGGAGCTTAAAAGCGGCAACCGCTCTGTTTTCAGCAGGAAGCTGCAGGAGCTTCTGGCCGACAGACTGGCCAAGGGCGAGCAGAGCATGCTGTTCTTAAACCGAAGGGGATATGCGGGATTTTTGTCCTGCAGAGCCTGCGGCAAGGTGCTCAAATGCCCCCACTGCGACGTGTCTCTGTCCGAGCATAAGGGCGGAGTGCTCCTGTGTCATTATTGCGGATATACCGCGGCGAGACCCACAGCGTGTCCCTCCTGCGGTTCCAAATATTTAATGGGTTTCCGGGCGGGAACCCAGCAGATCGAGGACAAGTTGAAAGAACTGTTCCCCGGCATCAGAACGCTTCGTATGGACGGCGACACCACGAAGAAAAAAGACAGCTACGAGCAGATCCTGTCTGCCTTCTCGGAGGGCGAGGCAGATGTGCTGATCGGCACCCAGATGATCGTCAAAGGACATGATTTCCCCAAAGTGACGCTGGTGGGCGTGCTGGCTGCGGACCTGTCGCTTTCGGTCGGCGATTACAGAGCCGGCGAGCGGACCTTCCAGCTGCTGACCCAGGCGGTGGGAAGAGCGGGACGAGGCGCGATCCCCGGTGAGGCTGTGATCCAGACCTACCAGCCCGACCACTACGCGGTGGTCCACGCTGCGGCTCAGGATTACGAGAGCTTCTATGAGGAGGAGATCCTCTACAGGGAGATGATGGCCTATCCTCCTGCGGCACATATGCTGGCAGTGCAGATCCTGTCCGCCACCGAAAAGGGCGGCATGGAGCTTGCAAAAGAACTGAGTAATGTCGTGAAACGCCTGAATACGGAGGGCGAGCGAAACGAGTTTACGCTGCTCGGTCCCGGACCGGCGGCGATCTCCAGGATCAACGACATCTATCGGTTTGCGTTCTATGTGAAGCATGAGAAGTATGAGCGTCTGATCGATGTGAAGGACGCGCTGGAGGAGCGGATCGCACAGATCGCACCCAGGTATGAGAACGTGCAGTTTGACTTCGATCCCGTGCATACACTGTAATTAGTTTTTTTAGATAGAAAAAGAAAGGTTTGGTAGAGAAAAATGGCACTTCGAACAATTCGTGAAATGGGAGATGCTGTACTGACAAAGGTCTGCAAGGAAGTCAAGGAGATGACTCCCCGCACCATGGACCTGATCGAGGACATGCTGGAGACCATGTATGAGGCTAACGGCGTAGGTCTTGCGGCTCCCCAGGTCGGTATTTTAAAGAGGATCGTGGTCATCGATGTGACCGGCGAGGACCCCATCGTTATGATCAACCCTAAGATCCTTGAGACCGACGGCGAGCAGACCGGTCAGGAGGGCTGCTTAAGCGTGCCCGGCAAGAGCGGTGTGGTAACCAGACCCAACTATGTCAAGGCAACTGCTTTAAATGAGGACATGGAGCCTTTTGAGATCGAGGGTACCGAGCTTCTGGCTCGCGCGATCTGCCATGAGCTGGATCACTTAGACGGTCATCTCTACGTAGAGAAGGTTGAGGGCGAGCTGATGGACGTAATCTATGACGATGACGACGAGGAATACGAGGAAGAATAATGAAGATCGTTTTTATGGGAACACCGGATTTCGCGGTGGCAGCATTAGAGAGCCTGATCGAGGCAGGACATGAGATCACCGCGGTGGTGACACAGCCCGACAAGCCCAAAGGACGCAGCAAAGAGCTGCAGTTTTCCCCTGTAAAAGAGTGTGCACTGCGCCACAATATCCCTGTGCTGCAGCCTGTGCGCATCAAGAGACCCGAGGCAATCGAGGAACTTGCACAGTATGAGGCAGATATTTATGTGGTGGCAGCTTTCGGACAGATCCTGTCCCAGCAGATCTTAGACATGCCAAGGTACGGCTGCCTGAATATCCACGCATCACTGCTTCCCAAATACAGAGGCGCATCCCCCATTCAGCACGCGGTGCTGGACGGCGAGGAGAAGAGCGGCGTCACCATCATGCAGATGGATGCCGGACTTGACACCGGAGATATGCTCTATAAGAAGGAACTTGTGCTTGCTGCAGATGAGACCTTTGAGACTCTGCACGACCGTCTGATGGCCATCGGCGGCGAGGCGATCGTTGAGGCGCTTCCTCTGCTGGAGGCAGGCAAGCTCACCCCTGTGAAGCAGAATGATGAGGAGAGCTGCTACGCATCCCTGATCAGCAAGGAGATGGGCAGAATCGATTTTACCGCGACCGCAGCCGAGATCGACCGCAAGGTGCGCGGCATGAACCCCTGGCCCAGTGCATTTTCCACGTTCCGCGGCAAGCAGGTGAAGATCTGGAAGGTGCAGATCACAGAGGGCGAGTATGACGGTTGTGAGCCCGGAAGCGTATGCCTTGTCGAGAAGGACGGTTTTACCGTGAAGGCAGGAGAGGGCGCAGTCAAGATCCTTGAGCTTCAGCTTGAGGGCAAAAAGCGTATGACCGCCAGGGATTTCCTGCTTGGCGTGAAAGTACTTCCCGGTGAAAAACTGGGCGAGTAGAACGGAGGCAACTATGTATTACGGAACAAGAATCGGTATGGATCCTACTTATTTTCTGGTGCTGATCGGCCTGCTGCTCAGTGTTCTGGCAAGTGCGCTGGTCAAATCCAGAATGAACAAATATGCAAGAGTCAGAAATTATGCGAATATTTCCGGCGCTGAGGCAGCAAGAAGAATTCTTGCCAACGAAGGCCTGTATGATGTGCGCATCGAGTGTCTGGCACCCGGCGGCGGAGACCACTACGATCCTTCCGCCAAGGCAGTTCGCTTAAGCGCTGAGAACTACAACAATCCCTCCATCACCGCAGTGAGCGTTGCGGCCCACGAGTGCGGACATGCCATCCAGCATGCAAGGGATTACGCGCCTTTATCCTACAGAACAGCCCTGCTTCCCATCGCAAACATCGGCAGTAAGGCAGCAATGCCCCTGATCCTTGTGGGCCTTCTGATCGGCGGCTTCCAGCCCCTGATCCAGATCGGTATCTGGGCGTTCGGCGCGGCAGTACTGTTCCAGTTCATCACCCTTCCCATCGAGTTCAACGCATCCGCGAGAGCACTTCAGAAGGTGGAGGAGTACGGACTGCTGACCCATGATGAGAAAAATGACGGCAGAAAGGTGCTGACAGCGGCGGCTCTGACCTATGTGGCAGCAGCGGCATCCGCACTGCTTCAGCTGTTAAGACTTTGGCTGTTATTCAGCGGCAACGACAGAAGACGCAGCCGCTAAGGCAAGACGGAGAGTAAGATGGCAGAGAACACAAGAGAACTGGTCCTGGATATATTGCTTAGCCTGGAGCGCGAGAAGGAATTCTCCAACAGACTGATCAAGGCTGTCCTGGACAAATACGATTACCTGCCCGGACAGGAGAAGGCATTCATCAAGAGAGTGACAGAGGGCACCATCGAGCGAAGGATCGAGCTGGACTATTATCTGGACCGTTTTTCCTCGGTACCGGTCCGCAAGATGAAGCCTCTGATCCGCAACCTCCTGCGCATGAGCGTCTATCAGATCCTCTACATGGACGCAGTGCCCGACAGCGCTGTGTGCAATGAGGCCTGCAAACTGGCAGGCAAAAGAAAATTTACGAACCTTAAGGGTTTTGTAAACGGTGTGCTCCGTAAGATCGCAGGACAAAAATCGTCCCTGCCCATGCCGGACCCCGAGAAAGAGCCCTTGTTATACGCGTCCGTCAAGTATTCCATGCCCCTGTGGCTGACAGAGTTCTGGAGCAAGGAATTCGGCACCGCGGTGACCGATAAGATCCTTGACGGACTGATGAAGGTGCATCCCGTGTCCCTTCGTTTTTCCTCACAGCTAACTGAGGAAGAGAGAGAAAAATGGGTGGAACGGATCCGTGAAACCGGTGCGGAGCTGACACAGAGCGCCTATGTGCCCTATGTCTACAGCCTGAAAAAGGCAGAGAGCATCGAGTACCTGCCCGGTTACGATGAAGGTATTTTTACCGTGCAGGATGTGAGCTCAGCACTTGCGGTGTGCGCGGCAGGCTTAAAGCCGGGCGACTTCGTGGTCGATGTGTGCGCTGCACCCGGCGGCAAGAGCATTCTGGCTTCCGAGATGGCAGGCAGGGTCCTGTCCAGAGATGTTTCCGAAAGGAAGGCAGAGCTGATCCGCGAGAACGCAGAGCGCATGGGACGGGACAACATCACCGTTGAAGTATTCGACGGAACCGTGTGCGACGAGCATCTGACAGAGCAGGCGGACGCGGTGCTTCTCGATGTGCCCTGTTCGGGACTTGGCATCATCGGCAAGAAGAGAGACATCAAATACAATGCAACGCCCGAGAGTCTTGCAGAGATCGTGAAGCTGCAGAGACAGATCGTGGACAGCAGCTGGAAATATGTAAAAAAAGGCGGCGTGCTGCTCTACAGCACCTGCACGATCAACCCCGAGGAGAATTTCGGCATGGTGCGATACATCACCGAGAACCTCCCCTTCAAGACAGAATCCCTTGTAAGATACCTGCCCGAGGCACTGCTTCGTGACAGGGAGAAATTCATGGAGGAAGCAGGTGACTTATCGAACCTTGCGGAATACACAAGAGAGGACTGCATGCAGCTCCTGCCCGGATATATGGAGAGCGACGGATTCTTTTTTGCAAGACTTGTGCGTGTGGAGTAAAGAAGATTTTTTAGGTTACTATGGAACAGAAGACAGATATCAAATCATTGACA